>NZ_JBEZFS010000007.1:0-241574 GCF_040649575.1 Nonomuraea sp. NPDC048916 | reverse complement strand
GCTCAGACGGAGGCCGCTCAGACGGAGGCCGCTCAGACGGAGGCCGCTCAGACGGAGGCCGCTCAGACGGAGGCCGCTCAGACGGAGGCCGCTCAGACGGAGGCCGCTCAGACGGAGGCCGCTCAGACGGAGGCCGCTCAGACGGAGGTCGCTCAGACGGAGGTCGCGAGCCGGCGCAGTTTGACCAGGGGCATGCGGTGGTTCACCGTGGCGGCGGCCACCGGCGCGCCGTCGCGGGTCCACTGGATGAGCGCGCTCCGCTCCGACATCGCTCCGAAGAGGATCTCCGCGGCCGAGCCGGGCTGGACCTCACCGCAGATCTTGATGTCGAACCCCCACTGCTCGGTCCAGAAGTACGGCGCGGGCCGGTAGGGCGGTGCCTCGTCCCCCTTGAGCAGGGCCTGAGCCGCAGTCCTGGCCTGGTCGATGGCACTGCCCCAGTGCGGGGTGCGCCTGGGCCGTCCGGTGCGCGTGCTGACGCGGGCGACGACGTCACCGGCGGCGACGATGCCCGGTGCGACCCGGCACCTGTCGTCGACGAGCAGGCCCGCGGGATCGCCGAGCCCCGAACCGGCCAGCCATTCGACGTTGGGCAGGTCGCCCACCGCGCTGACCACCACGTCGGCCTCCAGCGTCTCCCCTCCGGACGTCCGCACCCCGGTGATCCGGTCGCCGCCCAGGAGTTCGACGCCATCGGGGGAACGGACGATCCGAACCCCCTCGTCAAGGGCGGCGCGGGTCATGTGCTCGGCCAGGAAACTCCCGAACTGGCGCACCAGCGGGGGGTCTCGGTCGACGACGGTGACCTCCAGGCCGAGTCCGCGGGCCGTCGAGGCGATCTCCATGCCGAGGAAACCGCCGCCGACGACCAGCAGCGAGCCCGCACCGGCGAGCGCGGCACGGAGCCGCAGCGCGTCGTCCAGGTCGCGCACCACGAACTCGTCGGCGTCCTCCGCCCGCAGCCGTCTGGCCCGGGCTCCCGACGCCACCACCAGTCCGTCGTAGGGGAGCTCCTCATCGCCGTCGAGCAGCACCCGCCGGCGCTCGCGGTCGAGTCCGACGGCGCGGGTCCGGGGGCGGAAGTCGATGTCCGCACGCAGCGGCGGCATGAGCACGGACTCGGGTGTCTCCGTGCCCTTGAGCATCCCCTTGGACAGCGGCGGCCGCACGTAGGGCGTGTGCCGCTCCTCGCTCACGATCGTGATGGTGCCCTCGTGACCGTACTGGCGCAGCGCGTCGGCGGCGGTGACGGCGGCGGCCGAGCCGCCGACGACCACGATGTCCCTGATCACGACCCCAGCCTGAGCGCGGCGACCGGGCAGACGCGCACGGCGGCCTCGGCGCGGTCGACCGCTTCGGGCGCGACCTGCTCCACCAGGACGGTCAGCTCGCCCTCGTCGTCGAGTTCGAGCAGGTCTGGGGCGGCTTCGGCGCAGAATCCGTAGCCCTCGCAGCGTGACTGGTCGAGGACGATCCTCATGGGGGCACCCTTGTCGAGCGCGTTGGTCATGGCGGTCTCCGAGAGATCAGACGGGGTAGGTGGGCGGGGTGGGCCGGGCGGTGATCCACTGCCAGTAGGTGAACTCGTCCAGGTTCCAGTGCCCGCCGTAGCGACCGCCGTTACCGGATTCGCCCATGCCGCCCATCGGGACGTGAGCCGAGTCGTTGATCGTCTGCCCGTTGATGTGGACCATGCCGGTGCGCAGCCGCTCGGCCAGCGCGAGCCCTCGCTGCATGGACCGCGTGTGGATCGCCGCGGAGAGGCCGTAGGCGGTCCGGCCGGCGAGCTCGGCCGCCTCGTCGTCCGAGGCGAACCGGGTCACGGGGATCACCGGGCCGAAGATCTCCTTGGTGAAGGCCTCGGCGTCCGGGGAGACCCGGTCGAGAACGGTGGGCTGGTAGAAGGGACCCTCGTGCGAACCGCCCGTCCGCAGCACCGCGCCGGACTCCACCGAGGAGGTGACGATGGCGTGGACCCGGGCGGCCTGATTCACGTCGATGAGGGGGCCCACCCGCACCTCGGCGCGCTTGGGGTCGCCGACGACGAGGGAGCGGGCGTGCTCGGTGAGCCGCTCGGCGTACTCGTCGGCGATCCGCTCGTGCACGAGGTGGCGGCCGGTCGCCATGCAGATCTGCCCCTGGTGCAGCAGGGACCCCCAGGCCGCGTTGTTGACGGCGGCGTCCAGGTCGGCGTCGTCGAGGACGATGAGCGCGTTGTTCCCGCCGAGTTCCAGCACCACCCGCTTGAGCATGGCGCCGGCGACCTCGCCGACCCGGTGTCCGGCGGCGGAGGAGCCGGTGAAGGAGATGACCGACGTGTACCGGGAGCGCACGACGGCCTCTCCCGTCCGCGCGTCACCGGGAAGGACGTGCAGCAGCCCGGTCGGCAGACCCGCGGCCTCGAAGATCCGGGCGAGCACCGTCCCCCCGCTCAGCGCGGTCTTGACGTCCGGCTTGAGCAGGACGGCGTTGCCGAGGACCAGCGCCGGGGCCACCGACCTGATGGCGAGCATCAGTGGAGCGTTCCAAGGCGTGATGACGCCGACGACGCCCACGGGAACGCGCCTGGCCATGCTCAGCACGGAGGCGTCCTCGTGCGGCAGGAGCTGCCCGTAGGGCTGATCGGCGAGACCGGCCGCCGCACGCAGCTCGTCCAATGCCTTGGAGACTTCCTGACCGGCCTTGGCCCGGATGCTGCCCGTCTCCCGCATCATCATCTCGACGACGTCGGCCCGCATGGACTCCAGCGCCTGGGCCGTCCTGACCATGACGGAGGCCCGCTCCTTGTAGGAGGCTCTGGACCATTCGCGCTGCGCTGCCGAGGCGCTCTTCCCGGCCCGCTCGACGTCCGCGACATCGGCGAGGCCGATCACGCCGATCGGTTCGCCGGTCGCCACCTCGCGTACGTCGGCGGTTCCGCCACCGCCGGGACGCCATCCGTCGGAGAACAGGCGGCCGGAGACCGCAGTAAAATCACACTGGCTCAACGAGACGCTCCAATCCTGGGCGGCTCCTCGAAACCGCCATGAAACCCGCGTTTCGAGGAGGTTACGCGCGCCGTCTGGTAATCACCTCGTAACAGATGAACTAATCTGCGGGCGAATAATCCGACACGGTGTCGGACGGGAAGGGGGGCTTCCATGAGTCTCGACGACATGCTTCAGACACTGGCGGAACGGCTCGGCTGCCCTCTGGTGCTCTACGACACCGACTTCAACGTCGTGGCGTTCAGCGTCCACGAGGACGACGTGGACGAGGTCCGGCGGTCGGTGATCCTGTCCCGCAGGGCCAGCGCCCGCGCCCGGAAGATGATCGCCGCCTATGAGGTGAGAAGGGCCCACAACCCCGTGCGCCTGCCCCCGCACGACGGGACCCCCGCGCGGGTCGTCTACCCGGTCTGGTATGACCTGTACCTCGTCGGATACATCGCCTACATCGATCACGACCCCGGCGGGGAGGTGCCGGCGCGCCACCATCGGCTCCTCTCGGTGGCGGAGCCGGAGATCGGTGCTCTACTGACCCTGCGGACACTGCAGCGCCAGCGGAACGGGGAACGGTCCCACCGCCTGCTGACCGAGCTCCTCTCGGGGGACGCCGCGAAACGGGAGACGGCCGCCGCGGAGCTGCTGGAGACCGAGGCGGTGAGTTCCGCTGCCCAATACTCCACGATGGTCTTCAGGCCGACAGGGGCGCCGTCCACGGGAGCCAGGCTCGTGGTGGAGCAGGCCCTGACGGAGATCGCGCAGTCGACCTCGCTGAAGGCGTGCGGGGCGGTGCTCGGCCAGGAAGGGGTGGTGGTCATCCCCCGTCGGGTGAACCCCGACCGGCTGGCCAAGCTGCTCAGGCGTCCGGGGCTGGAGGCGCTCCGGGCCGGGGCCGGCAACGCCCGGCCGTCCCTGGCGCAGGTCCACGCCTCGCACCGCGAGGCGGTCATGGCCTGCCGCGCGGCAACGGCCGACTCGGCCCGATACGGCCAGTCGGCCCACTGGAGCGGCCTGGGCCTGGATCGCCTGCTCGTCCAGTTGCCGCTGGAGTCACTGACCCTGGAGGACCTCCCGGTGCCGGTCCGCCGCCTGCTGGAGGCGCCATCGGGCGCGAAACTGGCGGCGACTCTGGAAAGCTACCTCGACAGCGGCGCCGACGCCCAGGAGACGGCCGCCTCCTTGATCATCCACCGCAGCACCCTGTACTACCGGCTCGACAAGATCCGCGAGATCACGGGGAGCGACCTCAGGGACGGACGGGTGCGCTGCGAGCTCCACACCGGACTGCGGGTGGCGGCGCTCGCCGGTCTGCGCCCCGCGGATGGCGGGCCGTCTCACGCGGCGCAGGTGTCGAAATAGGGCAGTGCGCCGACGTAGCGGGACCAGTCGACGCGGCTGAGCCCGCCGTCCGAGATCGCGCACGCCCGTTCGCGGGCGTGCGCCCGCAGGTCGACGAGCTCGGCGAGGTCCCACAGGACGACGAAACCGTCCAGCCCGCCCGTGGCGACCGTACGGCCGTCGGGCGAGAACGCGGTGGCGAAGCGGACTACCGGAGACCTCTTCTTTTAGCGATCATCAACACGCCCAACCGCGTCGTGATCTTTCGAAACACGGCCTAGTCGCTTGATCCAGCGCCCCCATCGTGCGCTCCGTGCGAACTGCTCGGCGACCACCCTGCCCGGCGGAAGTCCTCCGTCGGGCAGACGATTGGCCAGAGCCCACTGCCAGGCGGTTCGGCGAAGGTCCTCATTCTCGCGTGTCCCCCCTCGGACACCATGAAGGCCCTGAGAATGTGCAGGTCACAGGCTCGGGGCTTTTCCATTTCAGCCTCCAGAACGAGCAGTGATACTCCGCTGATACTTGTAGGTCCGACCACGAGGTCACGCACTCTCGACCAGGGCCGCGAACCAGTCGGCGGCCTCTCGCTGATTGCCGGGCATGACATGAGCGTAGACCCGGAGGGTGATGGCGGGGTCGGCGTGCCCGAGCCGCTCGGAGACCACCTTCACGGGCTTGCCACCCATGAGGAGGATGGTGGCGTGGGTGTGACGGAGGTCGTGAACGCGGATACGGGGCAGCGCCTCGCGGCCGGGTCCTTGGCTATCCGTGATCAGATCCGAGGTGGCGTCACCCCGGGACGCCGCCGAAGCTGATCTCATTGCCTTCCGCATCCTGGTAGGTCACCTTGGTCACGCCACCGTCGTACGTCTCGCGCTTGGCGGGCTCGATGCCCCGCCGGGCGATCTCGGCGACCCGGTGGTCCAGGTCGTCGACGAATGACAGCACCAGGGCGTTCCCCGCCCGTTCCGGGGCCTGCACGATGTAGATGTACCGGTTCTCGGCCACCTCCCACACTGCCTCGATGTCGTTCGGCAGGAACGAGGGCTGCCCGCCGAAGAGCTGTTCGTACCACGGCAGAGCCGCGGCGTAGTCGGTGACGGGGATGCCGGCAAAGAGGTCCAGCGCCATGTCGTCCTCCGCGCGTAGTCGATGTGTCGCCGATGCTGACCCCGGCAGCGCCGGGAAATCATCGGCGCCCGCCAGCCTCGCAGTGGTGCATCCTGCACTTACCGCACGGTACTCGGCCGGCCCATAAGCTCAGCCCGTGCTGACCTTTGCCTTCGACGTCGGTGAGACCATCGTCCGCGACGACCGCTACTGGGCGTCTTGGGCTGACTGGCTCGATGTCCCTCGCCACACCCTGTCCGCGCTCGTCGGCGCCGTCGTCGCCCAGGGCCGCGACAACGCCGACGCGATCCGGCTGCTGCGGCCCGGCATCAACTTGGCCGCCGAGTACGTCGCCCGCGAAGCCGCCGGTCGTGGCGAACGGATCGAGGAGGAGGACCTCTATCCCGATGCCCGACAGGCATTCATCGTGCTGAGGGCGGCTGGCCACCGAGTGTTGGTCGCTGGGAACCAGACGGCGCGCGTCGCCGAGCTGCTGCGCGCGCTCGATCTCCCGGTGGATGGAATCGCCACATCGGGCGAGTGGGGTGTCGCGAAGCCGGACCCCGCGTTCTTCGCTCGACTGATCAGCTTTGCCGGGAGCCCGCCGGACCGGATCGTGTACGTCGGTGACCACCCGGCCAACGACATCGGCCCGGCCAAGGCGGCAGGGCTTCGGGCGGCACACATTCGACGCGGCCCGTGGGGGCATCTCTGGGTCGATGAAGCGGAAGCTGGGCCAGCGGACTGGCAGATCGACAAGCTAACCGAACTTGCCACCATCTCCGCCTGACCTCTGGGTGGGGCCGTCACTGGCTCGCTACAGTCCGAGAAGAGCCCTCGCACTGGAGCCCCAATGTCTGCAGCTCATGGCGGGATGGGTCGGCGCGTTGCTTACTACCGCAGCGTGGCCCGCCTCACGCAAAAGCAGTTGGCGGATGCCGCGTCCGTCCATATCGGCACGCTGCGGAAGATCGAGCAGGGCCGAGCCGGGGCCTGCGGACGTCTCGTGGACGCCGGTCAGTTCGACGACGTTCGTCGCGGAGAGCGGAGAATGGCGTGGTCGCGATCGTCGCGATGATGGACGGCAGTGGGGCGGGGTTCCACGGGCCCGTGGGTGTCCTTTGTCACCCCTCGGAAGGAGCTGTACCCGTCGCCGTTTGTTGCCAGGTGCCGGCGGTGATGCCCTCAGGATTCGGGCGCGTGTTCCCGGCGGGTCGCAGCCCGTGGATGGCGGCTTTGGGATCGTCGGCGAAGAAGCGGATCACGCGGACCTCGGCGCGGCGGCCGAGGGGGCGGACGGCGCTGATCGGTTCGGTCAGTTCGAGTATCAGGTTGGTCTGGGAGGCCACCGCCACGGCCAGCCGGTCGTCCTCCACCTTGACCGTGCCGCTCTCGTTCAAGTTGTGAGCGTGTCGTACCTGGGCGATCTGCTCGCGCGGGACACGCAGGTCGAAGAACGCGCCGTAGCGGATGCGCACCTCGTCGGCGGAGACGACGTGGGGCCGGGTGATGCAGGCCGCGATGACCGCGAGCACGATCAGGACCGTATAGGCGTCAACCACCAGGATCACGGTGCGCAGGCCGACCGGTGCGCCGAACGCCCGCAGCAGGATCTCCGCGCCCACCAGCTCCACGACCATCGCGGACAGGAATATCACCATCGTGGAGGTCTGTGCGCGGGAGTAGGAGACGGCGGTGGCGCCAGACGGCACGCCGTGGCGGCGCCGTGCGATCCACAGGGCGAGGCTGACCATGCCCTTCAGGTCGAACCCCACGATCCGTCGCACCTGATCGGGGACCAGCTGGCCATAGGCCGCCCGCAACGCCGTCCGTCGGGTCGCGCCGCCCCGGCGCTCGGCTCCGAACAGCCGGTAGAGGGTCGCCGCCTCCAGGATGAGCACCGCGACTACGGCCGCCTCGGCTGTCACGATCAGCGGGCGGGGCAGTGACACGCCGGACACGAGCAGGACCACGAGCAGCAGCTCCACGGGGACCATGGCGAACAGCGCGGCGCGCGCGATCCTCAGCATCACCCTCGCTCCTTCAGCATGATCATGACCCGCCGGAACACCTCGATCTGGGCGGCGGACACCTCGGCGTACATCGTCTTCAGCCACTGCCCGCCACCCGTGTTCTCCACCGAGTCGGCGCCGGGCGGGCACATGTGATCGGGAGCCGAGTCCAGGTTCGCGACCATCGCCGTGGCCATCTCGTCGGGAAGGTAAGCGGCGAGGTCGACGGCGAGCGTGGTGACGCGGGGGTCGCCGGGGTCGGCGTCGGCGAGCTCGTCCAGCCGCGCGTAGAGGGCATGTCCCCGCGCGACCGCCTCGGGCTCGGTGAGCGGGCGGAACAGATCGATGAACTCGGCCCGGTCGGCAGGGTCGGCCACGGTGTCCATCAGAGCCAGCAACTCCCGGTCGATTTCAGCGGACTTCGAGCTCCCGGCGGGGAGATCGCGCAGCATCGCCGCCATTTCCGGCGATACCGTCGAGTCGGGATGCAAGTCCGTCTCCGCCAGCAGCGCGGCCAGCCGGTTCCGTCTGACGCCGATCTTCTCCTGCTGCCGGGCCAGGTCGGCGTCCAGCTCCAGGAGCACTTCTCGCAGCTCCCTGCCCTGGTCGTCGGCCAGGGCGTCGCGGGTCTCGTCCAGCGACAGGCCCAGCTCGGCCAGCCGGCGCACGCGGGCGAGAGCCACTGCGTCCCGCAACCGGTACTCCCGGTAGCCGTTGGCCAGCCGTTCAGGCTCGGGGAGGAGTTTCAGGTGGTGGTAGTGGCGTACGGTCCGGGTGGACACCCCGACCAGCGCGGCAAGTTCGCTGATCCTCATGCCCCCTATTGGACACGTTGACGCTACGACAAGGTCAAGTGCTCCGGCTCCTCCAGCAAGCCCACGCAGTCGAGCTGCAGTGTCTGCCCGGTCTACCTCGGTAAGAGCACCACGACCCCGGACGCGGCGGCGAAGAAGCTCCCGATGCCCACGAGCAGGCCGATCGGGCCGTTCGAGCGCATCGAGCCGCTCTCATGACAAAGTCTGGCCCCACCCGTGGCTGAGGATCGTCGACCGGGGCAGGGAGAGAAGGGAACGGGAGGAGACATTGTGACAACAGCACGAGACATCATGCATCAAGGCGTCGAATGCATCGGCGAGCGCGAGACGCTCGCTTCCGCCGCGCAGCGCATGCACGAGTTGGACGTGGGAGCGTTGCCGATCTGCGGCGACGACGACCGGCTCCACGGCATCATCACCGATCGGGACATCGTGCTCAAGTGCGTCGCAGCCGGAGGCGACCCCACGACGATGACCGCGGGAGAGCTCGCCCAGGGCAAGCCGATCACCGTTGAGGTGGACGCCGACGTCCAGGAGGTGCTCCAGACGATGGAGCAGCACCGGATCCGCCGCCTGCCGGTCATCGAGGAGCACCGGCTCGCGGGCATGATCAGCGAGGCCGACCTGGCCAGGCACCTGCCCGAGCAGACGGTCGGCCACTTTGTGGAGGTGATCTGCGCAAGCTCGTGACCTGGACAGTCAGTGAGGGAGCCCCGTGAGGATGGTCGCGCGGCCGGCCTGATGCCCCGCTACCAGCGTCGCGCCAAGGCGAACGCCCTGATCCCGTGCGCCACTGATAGCGGTTGGTGGAGACGGGTTCTGACGCAGACGGAAGGTTTTGTCCCCGGATGAAGACGAAGCCCTCGGTAGCGGGAGGTGCTGATCATGCCCAGCCTTGGTATCGCGATCGTGCGGCAGTACGAGCGCGGGGTGGTGTTCAGGCTCGGCCAGGTGCGCAACGTGCGCGAACCCGGGCTGCGCTTCATGATCCCGCTGGTGGCATCGCCGCGCACCCGATCGCGCTGCAACTGCGCAACCTCCAGGTACTCGGCGAGATCGCGGTTGAACGCATGGTGCCGGTGATGCGGTACGCGACGGGGTGTAGTCGATCATGCCTGGGACCGGCTCGTCACGAACGGCTCACGGGTCCCGTCGCGTTGGTCCCTCCGCCGGGCTGACCTAGGGAGGATCTTTACGCACTTCGGCAGACAAGCCCTCAACACTTCGGTGAGCGAGGGTACGAGCAGGTGAGAGCGCTTCGTGTCGTGTTTTGGAGGCGAGCGATGGACGTAAGAGAAACCGGGAGGAAAGCCCGGGACGTGATGCATGAGGGCGTTCAGTGCATCGGCGAACACGAGAGCCTGCGCATCGCCTCGCAGATGATGTGCGATCTCGGTGTCGGCGCGCTGCCCATCTGCGGGGACGACGACCGGCTCAAGGGGATCATCACTGACCGGGACATCGTGGTCCTGTGCTGTGCCCATGGCATGGATATCGACCAGACCACCGCAGGGGAACTGGCTCGTGGACTGGTGTGGGTGGACGCCGACGCCGACCTGGCGGAGGCGTTGTTCACGATGGAGCAGCACCACATCAAGCGCCTGCCGGTGCTCGAAGGCCACCGCCTCGCCGGCATCATCAGCGAGGCCGATCTCGCCAAAGAACTGCCGGACAGCAAGCTTGCCGAGTTCGTTCACCGCGTTTACGCGCTCGACTAACGCACTCGACCGCGTGGGCCGCATTGTCCACAGCCAGGCCGTCCCTGACCGCGTGCAGCCAGGCTTTCAGCACCCGCTGGGCGAACTCTCGGTCCTTTGTCCCGATCGCGTCAGCCAGGACCGCCAGCCACCGGGTGGTGGTCTGGATGGTGTGATCGATGCTCTGTACTCGTGAGTGCGGCGTTGTTCCCTCCCTATGCCGTCTCCTCTTCGCTGATTCGGTCGGCGTGCACGCCCTTGGCCACGAAACCGTCAGGTCCGAGCCAGCAGGTCGTCCAGTGGCTCATCACGATGCAGGCGCCCGATGGCATCGGCCAGCAGCGGGGCCACCGAGCACACGCCAAGCGGCATCGCCGGCGTGGGCGGCTGGGCGAGCGTGTCGGTGACCAGCACGTGATGGGTCCTGGCACGGTTGAGCCGCTCCGCCGCTGACTCCACGAACAAGCCGTGAGTCGCGACCACGACGATCTCCGGCGCCGCGCCGTGGGCGGCGACCACCTCCGCCGCGGCTTCGATCGTGCCACCCGTACTGATCATGTCGTCGACGATGATCACCGGACGATCACGGACGTCTCCCACCAGCTCCTCGGCGACCACCCTCCGCCCGCTGAGCCGGGTCTTGCGCACCACCGCCACGGGACGCGACAGCAAGGCGCCGTAATGCTCGGCCAGCTTGACCGCGCCCAGATCAGGCGCGACCACCACGGCCCCGTCCAGCGCCCACTCACCGAGCGAACCTGTGCCAAGTTCCCGGGCAAGCAACGGCACGGCCGTCAGCATCTCCACTCCAACGGCGCAGATGGCCTCCAGCGCGACCGTGTGCGGATCGACCACGATCAGGCGCCACGTCCCGACCGAAGCAAGCGCTTCGGCGACAACGCGAACCCCGATCGCCTGCCCGGCCCGGCCACGACGGTCCTGACGGGCATACCCGAAGTACGGTGTGACCGCGGTGATCCGCGCCACACCTGCTCGCCGGCACGCATCGACCAGCAACAGCAACTCCATCACGTGCTCGTTGACCGGCGGACCTGTCGGCTGAACCACGTACACGTCGGCGCCCTGCAGTCCATCCACGACGGGCCGGAGCTCACCATCTGGAAACCGCTCCACCGTCACCGGGGCCGGCTCGTTGCCCAGTATTTCGGCGACGGAATCGGCCAGTGCACGGTTGGCCGTTCCCGCCACGATCTGCAGAGCCATCGCTGTCCACCTCCGCTGGTAGCGCGGGGTATCAGGCCTGGCCGCGCGCGACCTACTGGGCTTCCCATCGTCGTGGGTCGCCTCCGGCTGCGATGCATTTGAGGACGATGTCCCGATCGGTGATGATCCCCTTGAGCCGGTCGTCATCCCCGCACATGGGCAGGGCACCGAAGTGCTCTCGGCTACTCCTACCCCTGATGGTCCAAGCATGGGCGAGCGTGCCATCCGAAAGGTGTAAAAACCGTCCGACGAACGGCAGAGCACTCGCCGATGTGGCCACCAGGACTGACAATCCCGGCTTTCCGGACGGGCTATCCCACTTTTCCCCGCTCCGCCCTTGAACCGGACTGCAGTCTCCCCCTCGACGACCCTTCTCCCGGAACCTGGTTCGACGCCTTCGGCCTCGACGGCGTGGTGCTCGTCATGCAGCCGTGGCGTTCAGCGTGCCGCCGAAGCCCACGTGTTTTGAGGATGCCTCATGCGTTCACGTGCTCAATCCTCGCATCGGGCCCTGGGAACACCAGGGTCTCGTGCCCTGAGTCGAACCAGTGCACCATGTAGGGCGGCGAGCCGTCCGTGTGCTCTACCTCGGTGATGACGCCGATCCGGCGCGGATCACTCTCGTGCCTGCCTTCGACGACCAGCTTGTCTCCGACGACTGCCTTCATCATGCGCCTCCGTTGGTCCTGTCCCCTTCAGAGGTGCTCTTCCCGCGTTCGGCCTGCTGACGCCGGAGGCGGGCGTCCCACGCTGCGTACCGCCCTCTGTCCAGCGCCCATCTGAAGACCTTGAAGACCTTGGAGACCTTGAAGACCTTGGAGGCCGACGCCAGCATGGCCGCCGCTCCGGCGACGACCGGGGATGCCGTGGTCACAGCGCCCGCCAGCGTTTCCGCATGACTCCTCGGCGGGCTGGTCAGCTCGAAGTCATAGGCGGGCGGCGCCGCTCGTGACCTCCCTGAGGATGGTTGGCGTCATACGGGGAACGGGGATTTGTGAAGTACCTATATCGCCGTTCCAGGCGGGCCGTATCACCGGGGTGGTCCGGCTCGTCGCTCAACTGATTTCGGCTTCGCGGGCGATCCCGTCGCCGGATCGAGCGCAGGGCCCTGCCCGAGCGGCACTCCTGTGGGGAGGTCTCCACGGAGGAGCAGCACGATGGGTCAGCCCTCGGCCCAGCCGGTGGGCAGACCCCGAACGTGGGCGTCGGGTATGACCGGCGAGGACACGAGGAAAGACTCATGGTAAGCAAAGGCAGGCCGCGAGCCTCTCAGCACAGCGAGTTGCTGCGCCAGATGCTGCGCATCCGCCGGTTCGAGGAGCGCTGCGTCGAGCTTTACAGCAGCGAGAAGATCCGTGGGTTCATGCACCTGTATATCGGGGAAGAGGCTGTGGCGGCCGGAGTGTGCCAGGCGCTGACGCCGGATGATGCGGTCGTCTCGACGTATCGGGAGCATGGCCACGCGCTCGCCCGCGGGGTGCCGGCCACGGCGATCATGGCTGAGATGTACGGCAAGGCCGCGGGATGCAGCCGAGGCCGGGGCGGCTCCATGCACCTGTACGACGCCGCCCGCGGTTTCTACGGTGGGAGCGCGATCGTCGGCGGCGGCCTTCCCCTTGCGGTCGGGCTCGCTCTCGCCGACCGGTTCCAGGGGCGGAATCGGGTGACCACGTGCTTCTTCGGCGATGGAGCGATGGCCGAAGGCGCGTTCCACGAATGCCTCAACCTCGCCGCGCTCTGGGGGCTGCCGGTGCTGTTCGCCTGCGAGAACAACCTGTACGCGATGGGCACCGCGCTGGCGAAGACGCACGCGCAGACCGACCTGGCGCTCCGCGCCGCCGGTTACGGCATCGCGGCCTGGCCGGTGGACGGCATGGACGCACCGGCGGTCGCCCAGGCGGCGGCCAGGGCCACGGAGTCGATCCGGGCAGGCGCGGGACCACACTTCCTGGAGCTGCGCACCTATCGTTTCCGCGCGCACTCGATGTACGACCCGGAGCGCTACCGCGACAAGGCCGAGGTCGAGCGGTGGAAAAAGCGCGATCCGATCGACACGCTCATCGCTCGGATGACGGCGGCGCAAGAGCTCACCGGCGACGACCTCGCCATGCTCGAGAAGGAGATAGTGGAAGAGATCGATCGCGCCGTCGCTTTCGCCGAGCAGGCGCCGATCGAGCCGGTGGAGGACCTTACCAGGTTCGTCTACAGCGAGATCCCGCCATCGGGTGGCACGATGCCCGCGAGACGCGCGGAGGCGGCGTCGTGACCGAGGGCACGACGACCTACCGGGAGGCCATGAGGGAGGCGATCCGCGAGGCGATGCGCCGCGACGAGCGTGTCTTCCTCATGGGCGAGGACGTGGGAGCCTACGGCGGTTGCTTCGCCGTCAGCCTGGGCCTGTTGGAGGAGTTCGGCCCCGAACGGGTCCGCGACACCCCGTTGTCGGAGGCGGCGTTCGTCGGCGCCGGGATCGGGGCGGCGCTCGGCGGGATGCGACCGATCGTGGAGGTCATGACGGTCAACTTCTCCCTGCTGGCCCTGGACCAGATCCTCAACAACGCCGCGACGCTCCTGCACATGTCCGGAGGACAGCTCAACGTTCCCTTGGTGATCCGGATGACCACGGGAGCCGGAAGGCAGCTCGCCGCCCAGCACTCGCACAGCCTGGAAGGTTGGTATGCGCACATTCCCGGGCTGAAGATCCTCGCGCCCGCGACCTTGGAGGACGCTCGCGGCATGCTCTGGCCGGCGCTGGAGGACCCTGACCCTGTTCTGATCTTCGAGCACGGCTCGCTGTACAACCTGTCAGGAGTGCCGCGTCCCGGACCGGTGGACATCTCCCATGCAGCGCTACGGCGGTCAGGCAAGCACGTCACCTTGATCGGCTACGGCGGCACCGCGGGGAAGACGCTGTCGGCCGCCGACGCGCTCGCTGCCGAGGGCATCGAGGCAGATGTGATCGACCTGCGTATCCTGCGTCCCCTCGACGACGCCACGGTCATGGAATCGGTCAGCCGGACGCACCATGTCGTCATCGTGGACGAAGGCTGGCGCTCTGGCGGCCTGTCGGCGGAGATCAGCGCCCGCATCGCCGAGCAGGCCTTCTACCAGCTCGACGCGCCGATCGCGCGGGTGTGCACCACCGAGATCCCCATCCCCTACGCCCGCCACCTGGAAGAGGCCGCCATACCCCAAGTGCCGGCGATCGTCACGGCGGCGCGAGAGGCGGTCGCCTCATGACGGGCGAACCGGCGCAGTTCCGGATGCCCTCTCTCGGTGCCGACATGGAGTCGGGCAGCGTCGCCGAATGGCTGGTCCATCCCGGAGACCAGGTCCGCAGGGGCGACGTCATCGCGGTCATCGATACCGACAAAGCCCTGATCGAGGTTGAGTCGTTCCATACGGGCGTGGTGGACAGCTTGCTGGTGGACGCTGGCGAGCGGGTCCCGGTCGGCACGCCGCTCGCCCTCATCGCCGGAGCCGCGCCCCCGAGCGAGCCTCGTGTCCCCACCCCGACGGCACCGCCGGCCCGGAAACGGCCGCCCGCCCGGGCCGGGAAGAAGCGACCCCAGCCGGAGCCCCAGCCGGAGCCGGTGGCCGGCCCGCCAGGGCATCCCCCGCAACCCACGCCCCCGCCGCCCATCACATCCCCGATCGTGCGCCACCTCGCCGAGCAGCGTGGCCTCGACCTGGCGACCGTGCACGGCACCGGCCCAGGCGGTCAGGTGACCCGCGCGGACGTCGAACGGGCCGAGTCGCGGGTGAAGGCATCGCCGCTGGCCCGCAGGATCGCCCTGGACCTCGACGTCGACCTCGCCGCCGTCCAGGGCACGGGCCGCGCAGGGGCGATCCGCGCCGATGACGTCCGCAAGGCGGCCGCACGCGCCGGCGAGCCCAGGGAAGCGGCAGCGCCGGCCGAGGCCGCGCCGGCCGCACCCACCGTGCAGGAGGCCGCCGCCGGAGAGCCACGGCTGGAAGGCCGCCGGGACGCGATGCGCCAGGCGATCGCGCGGGCGATGGCCAGGTCGAAACGGGAGATCCCGCATTACTACCTGAGCTCCACCGTGGACATGAGCGCCGCGCTGGGGTGGCTGCGTGAGCGCAACCGGGACTTGCCGGTGTCCCAGCGGTTGCTCCCCGCCGTGCTGCTCCTCAAGGCGGCTGCGCGCGCCGCCAAGGAGGTTCCGCAGCTCAACGGTTTCTGGATCGACGACGCCTTCGTGTCCGGCAACGCGGTGAACCTGGGCGTGGCGATCTCACTCAAGGGCGGCGGCCTGATCGCGCCCGCCCTGCTCGATGTCGCCGACCGTGATCTCGACGATCTCATGGCCGCTCTGCGGGACCTGGTGGCCCGGTCGCGCGCCGGGCGGATGCGCAGCTCGGAGATGACCGAGGCCACCATCACCGTCACCAACCTGGGAGAGCAGGGAGTGGAGGCGGTCCACGGCGTCATCTACCCCCCGCAGGTGGCCCTCGTGGGCTTTGGCAAGATCCTCGACCGTCCGTGGGCGGTCGACGGGCTGCTCGGGGTCCGGCCCGTGGTCACCGTCACTCTCGCCGCCGATCATCGTGCTACCGACGGCTTCACCGGTGGCCGGTTCCTCACTACGGTCGACCGGCTGCTCAACCATCCGGAGGGGCTATGACACCGCAGCGGGCCCGCGAGCTCATCGAGCGCGCGCTGGCCCAGGTGGCTCCAGAAGCCGACCTGACGGCACTCCCGCCGGACGCCGACTTCCGCGACCTCCTTGAACTGGACTCGCTGGATTTCCTCAGCTTCGTCGAGACGCTCAGCGATGCCAGCGATTACCGCATCGAAGAAGACGACTATCCCGCGCTCACGACTGTGGCAGGAGGGGCGGACTTTCTTGCCGCCCGCGCGGGACCGGGGTGACCGGCGCTCACTGGACTGGGTGCTCCAGTGTCGAGATGTCACCTTCGGGCAGGCCGAGTTCGCGGGATTTGAGGAGACGGCGCATGACCTTGCCGCTGCGGGTGTGCGGCAGGTTCTGGTCGAAGGCGATCTCCCGAGGGGCGACCGCGCCCAGCCTGCGGCGGCCGAAGGCGATCAATTCACGCCGGAGCGCCTCGGCGGGCGCGTAGCCGGAGTTCAGCGTGACGAAAGCCTTCACCAGCTCGCCCGCCACCGGATCGGGCCTGCCTATCACTCCGGCCTCGGCGACGGCGGGGTGCTCCATCAGCACCGACTCGACCTCGAACGGCCCGATGAGGTGACCGGCTGACTTGATCACGTCGTCCGCCCGCGCGACGAACCAGAAGTATCCGTCCTGGTCCCTGCGCGCGATGTCGCCGGACAGGTACCAGCCTCCGGCGAAGGCCTTGGCGTACCGCTCAGGCTCGCCCAGGTAGCCGCGGAACATCGAGGGCCAGCCGGGTCGCAGCGCGAGCTCCCCTTCGACAGCAGGATCCTCGATCACCCGTACGTGCCCGCC
Source organism: Nonomuraea sp. NPDC048916 (assembly GCF_040649575.1). Lineage (NCBI taxonomy): Bacteria > Bacillati > Actinomycetota > Actinomycetes > Streptosporangiales > Streptosporangiaceae > Nonomuraea > Nonomuraea sp. NPDC048916. The sequence continues at coordinate 224,941 of NZ_JBEZFS010000007.1, read as the reverse complement.
GACCACGCGGGCACGACCGTCCTCGCCTCGCTCCAGCAGCGCCGCCTCGATCCCAGGTAGCGGACGCCCCATGGAACCCGGCTTGATGTCCATCGAGGCAAAATTGCTGATCATGATGGCGCCGGTCTCGGTCTGCCACCAGTTGTCATGGACCGGCAGGCCGAGCGCGTGCAGCCCCCAGACCGCGACCTCCGGGTTGAGCGGTTCGCCGACGCTGGCGATGAACCGCAGCCGGGACAGATCGTACTCACGAGGCAGCGCATCGCCGCTGCGCATGAGCATGCGCAACGCGGTCGGGGCGGTGTACCAGACGGTCACTCGCTGATCTCGTAGCAAGCGATACCAGCGGCGTGCGTCGAATTCCCCCGCGTCGACCACGAGGGTGAGCCCGAGGCTGAGGGGCGCGATGACACCGTACGACATGCCGGTGACCCAGCCGGGATCGGCGGTGCACCAGAAGACGTCCGACGGGCGCAGATCGAGAGCGTAGACCGCGGTCACGTGGTGGGCGACCACGGCCCCATGGACATGCACCGCACCCTTGGGCTTGCCGGTGGTGCCGCTGGTGAAGTGGAGCAGCGCCATGTCCTCGGGGTCGGTGGGCGGTATCTCGAACTCCTCGCCCGCGCCCGCCATCAACTCGTTCAGGAGCAGGGTGCCCTGGGGCGCGGGCCCGGCACCGGTTACCAGCACGTGTTTGAGGCCCGGCAGGGACTCGCGTACGGCTGTGATCTTCCGCTTGTACAGCTCCGGGGTGGTCACGAGCACCCGCCCGTCCCCGAGGCGCAGCCTCTCGCGGATCGGCTCTGGGCCGAAAGCGGAGAACAGCGGGGAGAGCACACTGAGATTCTTCAGCGTGCCCAGGACCGCCATGTATAGCTCGGGCCTCCTGCCAAGCAAGGTGAAAACCCTCTCGCCCTTGCCGACCCCCAGGGCACGCAGCACGTTGGCGAAACGGTTCGTCGCGACATGAAGATCCCGATAGGTCAGCTCGACAACCTGATCGTCTTTGCCCACACACCGCAGCGCCACCTGGTCGCGCCGAGGCCCGTCCAAGTGACGGTCGACGGCCTCGTACGCGATGTTCAACCCCCGGCCACCCGGCAACCCGCGGAAAGAGGACCGCTGGGCCGCCTCCCAAGAGAATGCTCGGCATTCGCTCTCATAGTCGGCCAGGTTGGGCGCGAAAGCCGGACCCCCGGTCTTGTGAATGAGATCCCACGCCATCACAAGCTCCCTTTCATTCGGCAGGACCGCACCAACGACACGGCGGGCCGAAAGACCTCGACACCCAGGACCTCTGCCCCTGCACCGGAAGCCTCTGCAAATGGGATTAATACCCATATAGCACCCAAAAGGACACGGAGGGTATCCGTCGACACACTCGGGCCCGACAACGATCCCAACGTGGCCTTGAGGAGCTCCGCCAACCATCTGCAGCCGGCGGGAAAGTCGTGGCCGCCGACCGTGGACGACCCGCCCTTGTACGTTGACCGGGCCATTGCCGACCTACTACAGGTCGTCGCCAGCGAGAGCGATGAGCCGCAGTCGTCCGACCGGGCAGAACGAGAAGATCGCGGCTCAGGGTGGGTTCAAGAAAAGGGACCTTCGGCCCTACCCTCGCGACCTCCTGCCCCCAGATGGTGATGAAAGGGGGGTGCTTTCCTTCGCCGCCGCGGGGGGCTTGGGGAGGTGTAGGGCTTGATGTTCGTTGATCGTCATGACGCGGGTGTGCGTCTGGCCGAACGACTGGCTGGACTCATCACCGATGAGAATGTGGTCGTCCTGGGACTGCCCAGAGGCGGCGTACCCGTGGCCTTCGAGGTGGCCCAGGCCTTGGGCGCGCCGCTGGATGTGATCGTGGTCCGCAAGCTGGGCGTGCCGTTCCAGCCCGAGCTGGGATTCGGTGCGGTCGGAGAAGGCGGCGTACGCGTCATCAATTCGGATGTCGTCAGGCTGGCGGATGTGACGCATGCGGAGATGTCCGCAGTGGAGGAACGTGAGCAGGCCGAGGTGTTGCGCCGTGCGCACCGCTTCCGCGGTGATCGCGCACCGCTCGACCTTGCGGGCCGTACCGTCATCGTGGTCGACGACGGGATCGCCACGGGCGGCACCGCTCGTGCCGCCTGCCAGGTGGCTCATGCGCGCGGAGCCGCGCGAGTGATCTTGGCGGTCCCCGTCGGAACGCCGGACACGATCGCGAGTCTGCGTGAGGACGCCGACGAGGTGATCTGTTTGGAGACACCTGCCGCTCTTTGGGCCATTGGCGCCTGGTATGTCGATTTCACCCAGGCCACCGACGAGCAGGTGGTCGAACTGCTGCAGCGGGCCGCGCCACCTGCCGCCGAGGGCAGGGTGGTCGGGAAGAGGGACGTGACGAAATCTGATCCGCCGGAGCCTGCCAACGAGGTGATGGTCAATGCCGGCCCCGTCCGGCTGCCGGGACAGCTCGTCATTCCGGAGGAAGCCGCGGGGGTGGTGGTCTTCGTACAGGGCAGCGGCAGGAGCCGGCACAGCCCACGCAACCGTTACGTAGCCTCGGTGCTCAACCGTGCGGGTCTGGGTACGTTGCTCTTCGACCTGCTCACGGTCGAGGAGGAGTACGACCGTGGCAACGTGTTCGACATCGAGTTGCTGGCCGGAAGGCTCGCGCAGGTGACAAACCGGCTCGGTGATCAGCCTCGGGTCGCGGGACTGCCGGTCGGCTATTTCGGAGCCGGCACCGGAGCAGCGGCCGCGCTGTGGGCCGCGGCGGAGCCGGGCAGCCGGGTGGCCGCCATCGTCTCGCGAGGTGGACGACCGGACCTGGCTGGAGCGCGGCTGCCGGCGGTGCGCGCGGCGACGCTGCTGATCGTGGGCGGCTGCGACGAGCTGGTGCTCGAGCTCAACCAGGCGGCACAACAGCTGTTGCACTGTGAGAACCACCTGCAGGTCGTCGCTGATGCCACTCACCTGTTCGAAGAGCCCGGAGCGCTGGAGAACGTCGCCGGCCTGGCATGCGACTGGTTCGCCGACCATTTCAGCAGGACGCGCGTGGGATGAGAGCTTCCGGCGCTGCCTTCGCCGGCGCCGGACCCTGGGTAATGCCAGACAAGGCTCTCAACGACCGCCTCATCGCAGCTGCACTATGGGGCGGAAATGGGGGACATGATCGAGCTTGTCGAGGAGACGCCCTATCGCTTCCGCATCGAGCGGCACGGATCAATGCGGGTGCCCGGCGTCGTACTGGCTTCCCGTGCGCTGCTTCCTGAGGACCAGGCGCTGCGGCAGGTCGTCAACGTGGCCACCCTGCCGGGTATCGTACGTGCCTCCTATGGCATGCCTGACCTGCACTGGGGGTACGGATTCCCGATCGGCGGCGTGGCCGCCACCGACATCGCGGCCGGAGGTGTGGTCTCCCCGGGCGGGGTCGGCTTCGACATCTCCTGTGGGGTGCGGCTGCTCGCGGCCGGCATCGATCGCGACCGGCTGGCACCCCGGCTGAACCGGCTCCTGGATCGCCTCGATCATGTCATCCCGAGGGGTGCCACGCGTGGCGCCGTCTGGCACCTGACCGGGCGGCCACAGCTGGAAAAGGTGCTGTCCGACGGTGCCCGGTACGCCGTCGAGCAGGGCCACGGCGTGGCGCGGGACCTGGAGCGCTGCGAGGACTCCGGCGGGGTCGCCGACGCCGATGTCTCCCAGGTCGGTTTCCGTGCCATGGAGCGGGGCCTGAACCAGGTAGGCAGCCTCGGCTCCGGCAATCACTTCCTGGAGATCCAGGCGGTGGAGGAGATCTACGACGAGGCTGTGGCGGCCGCGTTCGGCCTGAACCACGGCCAGGTCTGCGTGATGATCCACTGCGGCTCGCGCGGGCTCGGCCACCAGATCTGCACCGACCACGTACACGCGATGGAAAAGGCAATGCCGCATTACGGCATAACGGTGCCGGACCGGCAACTCGCCTGCGCCCCGGTCGATTCGCCCGAAGGCCGCGCGTATCTCGGCGCCATGGCTGCCGCGGCCAATTACGGGCGTGCCAACCGGCAACTGCTCAGCGAGGCCACGCGGCGGGCCTTCGCGGACATCGCCGACAGCGGCCTGGATCTGGTGTACGACGTCTCGCACAACCTGGCCAAGATCGAAACACACGACGGCGTGCGAGTGTGCGTCCACCGCAAAGGGGCCACACGAGCGCTGCCGCCGTATCATCCCGATCTACCGGCCGATCTGGCCCCGGCGGGCCAGCCTGTGCTGATCCCGGGCACCATGGGCACCGCCTCCTACGTGCTCACCGGCGTTCCCGGTGGTGAGGCCTTCCACTCCACCTGCCACGGCGCGGGCCGTACCCAAAGCCGCCACCAGGCGGCGCGTTCCATCAGCGGCAGGCAACTGCGCGATCGGCTGGAGGCGCAGGGCATCGTCGTACGCGGTGTGACCTGGCGAGGGCTGGCCGAGGAGACGCCCACCGCCTACAAGAACGTCGACGCCGTCGTCACAGCCAGTGAAGGAGCCGGACTATGCCGCAAGGTCGCCCGCCTGGTCCCCATCGGCGTCGTCAAAGGCTGAACGGGAGGAAGGGAAAACACCGATGAGCGCCGATGCGGGGCACCGCTCCCTTCCCCACACCGCCGACACCCGTATCCAGGCCTGGGCACCGACGACCGGGCAATGCATCGCCCAGGCAGTGCTCGGCATGGCGAAGAGCTTCCTCGACCTGCGCGGCGCCGCCGCCACCGGGGAGTACGACCTTCACGTCGAGCCCGGCGAACCTCAGGATCAGCTGGTGGCAGTCCTGGACGAGATCATCTACCTGATGGACACCACCGAACAGATCCCGATCAAAGCGGTGGCCCTGCAGCGGCAGAACCGTCTGAGCCTCCATCTGACCATGGCCGATCTGGCTACCGTCCCCCAAACCGGAGCGGTCCCCAAAGCCGTCGCCCTGCACCAGCTGACCTTCTTCGAACACCGTGCGGGCCAGTGGACCTGCACAGTGACCCTGGACGTGTGACGCCAGGGCGCTCGGCCTTTCCCTGACCCCGCACTTCCCTCAGTTGGTCATCTGCTGGGTGTGATGAGGCCGTAGTGGCCGTCGTAACGGTGATAGGCGACGCCGCCCCGCCCGGTACTGGTGTCGACGAAGAAGATGAACGGCATACCGGTGCTTTCCAGTCGTTCGACCGCTTCGCTGACGGAGAGGACGGGCGCCGGGACGGAGCTGACCGTGAGTGGGATCGACACCGGGCCCAGCTGGTAGGGCGCGGGCTCGATCTGCGCCAGCCGGTAACCGTCCCGGCTGTGGTAGATGACGCTGTCCTGGCCGGTCTCCGCCTCGGTGAACAGGTGGAAGTCGTAGTCGAGCTGCTCCATGTCGAAGGCCGCCTCGTCGGGCGTGGCCCAGGCCAGCTCGTAGGCCTTGTGCCGGACGACCTCGCGCTCCCCGGCGGGCCGGGGAAAGCCGGGCAGGGGGCGACGGTGAGGGCTGGAATGCCGCCACTCGTGGTCGGCGTCCTCCGGGCGTCGCCCTCGCAGGTCCTCCCAGTCCCGGCCGGTACGGCGCAGCCGGACCCGGAGTCGGTCGCCGAGCAGCCGGATGGCTCGGCGCATCGACTCGGCGACCGCTTGGGCGCGGATGAGCCGCCCGCTGACGTCGAGGTTCGCCTGCGCGGTGCACGGACGGGTCACGGCTGGATCGGCTGAGGCGCTGAGCTTGACCCGGGCAAAGAGCACCGGCTCATGGGCGACCGAGGTCGATGCCGCCACAACCTCGCGGGCATCGTCGGCCGCATCGGGCGGAATGGCGCCGCGTGTTTCCACCTGCACCTCGCCGGGGTCAAGCCTGACGGAGGCATGTCGACGGCTCATGCCGTATCCCCTCCGCTTCTGATAAGACCGGCGGCGAGCAACAGTTCGTGGGCGAGCCGCGCGGCCTGCTCGGGGTGCATCTGCCCAGGCTCCTCCATCGGCCCGGCCTCCAGGCCGCGTGCGAGGGTCAGAGCCGCTTCGGCCAATGCTTCGATCTGCTTCTCGGCTTTGCCGACCCGGGCCTTGAGAAGGTTCAGTTCGACCTCGAGCGGAGGCATCTCCTCAGTTGCAGGAACCGCATCGGGCTTGGGCATCAGACCCACCTCCCAGGAAGGCTCTCCCTTCCACCCTGGCCAGGGCCGGCGTTCGTGTCACAGGGACTTACGTCCTTTGGCTGCGGGTCGATGGTCCCCATCGACAAGGACTGCTCCGGCGCCCCAGGTCACCTGCATTCACGTCCGCGTTCGGCGATCGACCGCTCCGCGCTTGGCCAATTGGACGCCATCGTCGGGATATCCGACAGACACGGGGATCTGCCTCACCAAGCCCTCGCGGCGGCGGAGACCCAAGCATGCCTGACGAACGGCTCCACCGTGCGGGACCTCCGTCTCTGCCTGCGAGGATGCGTCCCGAGCTGAGATGAGGGCAGGGATGTCTCGAGGGGAGGAGCCGCCATGCGAGTCAAAGTCCAGGACATCATGACCACCGAGGTCGCCTCGGTCAACGGCAGCACACCGTTCAAGGACATCGCCGCGGTGCTCATCGCGCACGGCGTCAGCGCCGTACCGGTGGTCGACGCCGAGAACCACGTCCTCGGTGTGGTGTCCGAGGCGGACCTGTTGTGCAAGGAGGAGTTCCGCGAGACCTACTACGCCGAGGGCTACAAGCCGCCGCTGCGTGCCCGCCTGCGCCACCGCCTGTCCGAGGAGGGACCCGACCTCCGGCGCAAGGCCGCTGGAGACACGGCCGCGCAGCTGATGACCACGCCCGCCGTGACCGTGCCCGCCACCGCCTCGGCCGTGTTGGCCGCCCGCCGGATGGACGAGCACGGTGTCAAACGCCTGATCGTCGTCGCCGAGGACGGCACGCTGCAAGGCGTCGTCAGCAGGCGCGACCTGCTCAAGGCGTTCGTGCGCGCCGACGCCGACATCGCCCATGAGCTCCGCGAGGACGTGCTGAAGCACTCGCTCCTGGTGGAGACCGCGGACGTCAGCGTCGAGGTGCGTCAGGGGGTGGTCACGCTGAGCGGCTGCATGGACCGCCGCAGCCGGGCGCTGCTCGCCGTACGGCTGATCGCACGTGTCGACGGAGTGGTCGATGTGATCGACAAGCTCCAGTGGAAACACGACGACACATAAGGGACATGATGACAAGCCCCTGCCTGGCCGTGGCCATCAACCGGACGGTGCACCAGCATGGGGACTGCCGAAGGCGGCACCACGGATAGACCCGCGAGCTCGTCGGTGTGATCAACAAAGGGTGATCAACAAAGGGTGTGAGATGGCAGCCATGACCATGCCGGTCGTAGTCGGTGTCGACGGATCAGCGCCCTCGCTTCTGGCTGCGAGCTGGGCCGGGCGGGAAGCCGCCGTCCGCGACGCTCCGCTGCACATCGTTCATGCCGCGGTGCACTGGGCCTACAGTGTCCCACTCGTCCCACAGCCCCCCGCCTGGGGATCGGACGCGGAAGCCGCGGCTCGGGAAATCCTCCGCCAGGCAGCCGTCCACGCCCAAGCGGGCAGACCGCATCTGGCGGTCACCACCGAGATCGTCGACGGCGGAGCGCCCGAGGCGCTCGTCCACGCCGCCGAAGGAGCACAGCTGATCGTCGTGGGACAACGAGGCCGCGGCGGATGGGCTGAGCTGCTGCTGGGCTCGGTGAGCCGCTACGTCGCGACCCGAGCCTCCTGTCCGGTGGCCGTCATCCGGCAGCCGCACACCGGCGAGCGCGCTGAGATCGTCGTCGGCGTGACCGGGCGCCCCGGCCAAGAGCCACTTCTGGACTTCGCCTTCCGCGAGGCCGCGTTGCGGTCCGCTGTCTTGCGCGCTGTGCACGCCTGGGTGTATCCCACCGCGCAAGGGCCCGGGGACATGCAACCTCTCGTCTATGACGTCGAAGCCGTAGGCGAGGAGGAAGCACTGCTGCTCGCAGAAGCCATCGCCGGGTGGCGCGAGAAGTTTCCCGACGTCACGCTCATTCAGCACGTCGTCCACGAGCATCCGGCCAAGGCGCTGATCGACGCGTCGACGGACACCGACCTCGTCGTCATCGGGGCGCACAGTGGAGCACGAGCCCTGCTCGGGCTCGGAGGCACCGCTCATGCCGTGCTCCACCATTCGAGAGCGCCCGTGATCGTGTTTCATCACTGACCGTCCGAGTCAAGCGTGGTCGGTGCGTCAACTCCGGCTCCGATCAGGTCGCAGGCAACCCAGCCCGCATCGGCGGCAGAGCCGACCAGCCGCCCATCCGCGTCGCGGACGCAGCTCACGAACCCGTTCCGCCTGGAGCGAGGTCTGGGCGGGGAAGGGATCACCTGACACGGTCAGCCGGCGAACCGTGCCGCCGGCTTCACGCGTCGGGCCGCAACTCCGCTCTGCCGGGCCGTACCAGACCGCTTTCGTAGGCGAGGATCACGGCCTGGACACGATCCCGGAGATTCGTCTTGGCCAGGATTCTCTTGACGTGGGTCTTGGTGGTGGACTCCTCCACGATGAGCTCGTCGGCGATCTCCGCATTGGACAGGCCACGGCCGATCAGCGTCAGCACCTCGCGCTCCCGTGGCGTCAGCGGCGACAAGAGCCGGTGGTTCGGCTGACTCCAGCCCATCTTGTCGATGACGGTCCGGGTCACGGCCGGGGAGAGCAATGATTCTCCGGTCGCGATAACGGGCTCATCGAGCCTCCTTGAGGTGGGGCAGCCGGGCTCGGAAACCTCCGCTTGGTCGCCGTCAGGCCGGCGCCGAGTCGAATGCCGCCGCGCGGTGGGCGACCCATTGGGCATAGGTGAAAGCCGGTCGCCCGGTGACCTCCTCGACTGCCGGCAGTGTTTGCGCAGTCTTGCCGACCCTCGCGGCGGCCTGATCGAGGAGAAAATCGACCGCCGCCGCGGGCAATCCGTGGAGTAGCAGCTGCTCCCGGAATTGATCTCGGGGTTGCTCCTCGAACCGCAACGGCCGCCCGATCGTCTCTCCAATGATCCGCACGCGGTCGATCTGGGTGAGCGACTGCGGTCCGGTGAGCACATAAGCCTCACCGGCACGCTGGTCGAGAAGGGCACGGACGGCGACCGCGGCGATGTCGCGCGGATCGACCGGGGCCAACGCGGCATCGCCGTAGGCTCCACGGACAACCCCGCCGTTGACGATCTGGTGGGCCCAGGCGAGGTCGTTGGTCATGAACGCGTCGGGGCGCACAAAGGTCCACGGCAGCCCGGACGCGGCGACGCTCCGTTCGAGTCGCAGGTGCTGTTCGCCGACCCAGCCGGGCGTGGAGTACGTGACGGCCGATGAGGACAGCAGCACGACATGCCCCAGGTCGGCTTGCCGCGCCGCTTCGAGGAACCCGTCGACCGCGTCGAAGACGGGAAACAGGAAGGCCCGGTCGACGCCGGACAGCGCCGCCGGCAACGTCTCCGGTCGGGTCAGGTCACCGGGCACGACCTCGACCTGGTCCGGAAACGAACGGTCGCCAGGGTTACGGGTAATGACGCGCACCTTCTCGCCCGCGTCGAGCAGTTGGCGGACGACGTTGGCGCCAACGTTTCCGGCGCCACCGGTTACCAGAATCATGATTGAGATCTCCTTCTTTCCTCATGGCGGCTATTGACGCGTGGGGTTTCGTTCGGCCCACGACGAGCCCCGGGCCGGTTGCCGTTGAACTGCTTGCCTGCCGAGCGCAGCACGTCGATCGAGATCCGGGTCAAGCCAACCCGTCCTTGAAGCCCTGGCGCCACGACGGATAGCGCAGCTCCCAGCCGAGCTCCCGCTTGGCCTTGGCGTTGGAGAAGCCGCGCCCCTCGGTCATCATCGCCACCGCCACCTCCCCGGCCAGCAGCCGGGCCAGCCACTTGGGGACCCGCATCGGTGGCTTCGCCCCCGCGCACGCCGCCAGGTAGGGCAGCCACTCGCCGGCCGGGGCCGGTTCGTCGTCGACGATGTTGAACACGCCCCTCGCCTCTTGCTCCACGGCCAGGACGGTGGCGCTCGCCGCGTCGTCGAGATGCACCCACGAGCAGTAGCCGGTGCCGCCCCCGACGAGCGGGTACTGCCGCTTGCGCACGAGCTCGACCTGATCGTCGGTGGCGCCCGGCCCGTAGAGTCCGCCGTATCGCAGGACCGCGCCGCCAGCCCTGAGGACCACGTCCTCGACGTGGCGGATCGCCACCATCCCCGCGTGCGCCGCCGTCCCCGTGTGCAGGTCCAGCGGGTCCTCCTCGGTCTTCACCCAGCCGCCCTCGCGGATTCCGTTCCAGTTGGCGTAGCTCTGCGCGACGAAGTGGGACACGCCGGTCGCTTCGGCGGCGGCCAGCAGGTGGTCCGTCCCCTCGGTGCGCAGCCGGTTGGTGGTGGCGAACCACCGATCCATGTGCTTGAGATCGGGCTTGCCGGCGTGCGCCACGGAAATCGCGGTCATCTGGTGCACGATCGCGTCCGGCCGGGCCTTGGCCACCGCCTCACCGACCGACGCCGCGTCCAGCCCGTCCATCACGACCGCCTCGGCGCCCAGCCGCTCCAGCAAGCCCAACTTGGCCGCGCTCGTCGTTGTGGCCATCACCTGGTGGCCACGGGCCACGAGCTGCGGCACCAGCCGCCGCCCCACGACTCCGGTCCCGCCTGCCACGAATACCCGCACGGCCATCACCTTCCTGCTTCCAACGTCTGTCTCTGAGACCTGAGACGAGGCAGCCCTGCCGTCTGTGACATAGGAGCCTCCCCGTACTTCGACAGCACGCATAGACGTAGGTCAATATAGATAGGGATCGACTTCGACTGATGCCTATGCAAGGAGAGCGCGAATGGAGCTGCTCGACCTCTTGGAGTGCAGCCCGCCGCTGGCGCGCGAGCCACTCGACGCCGAGCGGGCCGCCGCCGTGGCCCGCGTCTTCAAGGCCCTGGGCGATCCCGTACGGCTGCGCATCGTGTCGATCGTGGCCAGCCGCGAGGGCGGCGAGGTGTGCGTGTGCGACATCACCGATGCGTTCGAGCTGTCGCAGCCGACGATCAGCCACCACCTGAAGGTGCTCAAGGAGGTCGGCCTGCTCACCTCCGAGCGCCGCGCGTCCTGGGTCTACTACCGGCTCGTCCCCGAAACGCTCGCCGAGCTGTCCACACTGCTCGGCGCGCCCGCCACGGTATGAGACCAGGAAGCCGGATGTCCGCTACGCGGGTCACGGCCAGGGGTCCGGCCGTGATCGGCGGCCTGTCGAGGCTGGATCGGTTCCTGCCGGTGTGGATCGGGCTGGCGATGGGCGCCGGGCTGCTGCTCGGGCGACTGGTGCCGGGACTGAGCGCGGCGCTGGACGCGGTAAAGGTCGGCGAGATCTCGCTGCCCATCGCGCTCGGCCTGCTGTCGATGATGTATCCGGTGCTGGCCAGGGTCCGCTACGACCGGCTCGACACCGTCAGCGGCGACCGCCGGATGCTGGTGTCGTCTCTGGTGCTGAACTGGGTGGTCGGTCCGGCGTTGATGTTCGCGCTGGCCTGGACCCTTCTGCCCGACCTACCGGAGTACCGGACCGGGCTGATCATCGTCGGCCTGGCGCGGTGCATGGCCATGGTGCTCATCTGGAACGATCTGGCCCGCGGCGACCGGGAGGCCGCGGCGGTGCTGGTGGCGATCAACTCGGTCTTCCAGGTGATCGCCTTCGGCGCGCTGGGCTGGTTCTACCTGGAGGTCCTGCCCGGCTGGCTCGGGCTGTCGCAGACGGCACTGGACGTCTCGATGTGGGACATCGCGCAGTACGTGCTGATATTTCTGGGTATCCCGCTGATCGCCGGTTATCTCTCCCGCAGGCTGGGCGAACGGGCCAGGGGGCGCGAGTGGTACGAGAGCAGTTTCCTGCCGAAGATCGGCCCGGTCGCGTTGTACGGGCTGCTGTTCACCATCGTCATCCTGTTCGCCCTGCAGGGGGGCACGATCAGCGAGCGGCCCCTGGACGTGGCCCGCATCGCGCTGCCCCTGCTGGCCTACTTCTTCCTCATGTGGGGCGGCTCGTTCCTGGCCGGCCGGGCCCTCGGCCTGTCCTACGACCGCACCACGACGCTGGCCTTCACCGCGGCCGGCAACAACTTCGAGTTGGCCATCGCGGTCGCGGTCGGCGTCTTCGGCGTCACCTCCGGCCAGGCCCTGGCGGGGGTCGTCGGCCCGCTCATCGAGGTGCCCGTCCTGGTCGCGCTGGTCTACGTCAGCCTGGCCGGCCGCCGCCTGTTCCGCGCGAAGGAGACCGCCCATGCCTAGTGTCCTGTTCGTCTGCGTGCACAATGCCGGACGCTCCCAGATGGCCGCCGGCTGGCTGACCCACCTGGCGGGCGACCGCGTCGAGGTGCGCTCGGCCGGATCGGAGCCCGCGGAACGGGTCAACCCGGTCGCCGTGGCGGCGATGCGGGAGGTGGGCGTCGACATCACCGCCGAGCAGCCCAAGGTGCTCACCCCGGAGGCCGTCCAAGCCTCGGACGTGGTCATCACCATGGGCTGCGGCGACGCCTGCCCGATCTTCCCCGGCAAGAGGTACGAGGACTGGAAGCTCGACGACCCGGCCGGCCAGGGCATCGAGGCCGTCCGCCCCATCCGCGACGAGATCCGCGCCCGCGTCGAGCAGCTCATCCATGAGCTCACAAACTGACAGATGGGAGTCCCGACCTCGCTCTCGATCGGTCCAGCGGCGTCACGGCAGTCATGACGACCACCCTACTTCGAAATCTATCTAAGTCAGATGCGATGGTAGGCCACCTGCGCGAGCTCGGCCGTCCCACTGGCTAACGCAGTTCGGCGAACCAGCGGCCGGCATCCGGCCAGCAATCCCGCACGTCGAAGCCGGTTGGCTGAGCGGTGCGTTCGATGTCGTCGGCGGAGACTACCGCCCAGGCGAACCAGTCGCCCACGACGTCTTCGCGGCGGAGCCGTACCTGGTCGACGCGGCTGCGCACCGCCGGCGGGTCGACCTCGACGATGACCCGGCCGCCGGGCCGTACCAGCTGTCTGGCTCTGCGCAGCAGCGCCCCTGGGTGGCCGCCGATGCCGATGTTGCCGTCCGCGAGCAGCGCCGTGTCCCATCGGCCGCTTCCCGGCAGGTCGTCGAAGACGCTGCGGCGCAGGGCGAAGCCGCCGGCTCGGCGGGTCAGGCGGACGGCGTCCGGGGCGATGTCGATGCCCAGGGCCGGAATGCCGCGCCTGTTGAGTGCGACGGTGAGCCGCCCTGGGCCCGAGCCGATGTCCAGGGTGGAGCCGGCGCATCGGCGCAACATGGCTTCGTCCCCGTCGATGGGTTCGAGCCAGCGGGTGGCCTCCAGGACGGTGCGGGTGCCGTCGAGGTACTCGAGCTCGGCCGGGGTTCCCGCGAGCGCGTCGGCGTAGAGTTCGCCCATCATCGCGGCGCGACCGCCGATAACTCGTCGAGCGTACGCGTGAAGCATGAGGCAGGCGCCTCCGATGCGACCCGGGCGGCGTCGGCCGCCGTGTCCACGTCGGTGAGTTCGGGTAGGTGTCGCACGCTCAGCCCTGCCTGCCTGAGCCGTTCGAGCTGGGCGTGGCCGGTGTGGGCTTGGGACATGGGCACGCCGAGCAGCAGGTCGGGCTGTGGTCGGCGGAGCCCGAGCAGCCAGAACCCGCCGTCGGTCGCGGGCCCGAAGACGGCATCGCATTCGTCCAGGCCTTTCATGGCGGTGCCCAGCAGTTCGGGGGTGGCCTGGGGCGTGTCCATGCCGATCAGCACCATCGGCTCCGGCCGAAGCCGGTAGGCGTCGGTGAACGCCGCGGCCAGGCGCTCGTCCAGGCCGGATCCGCGCTGGGGGATCACTGTGAAGCCGGCCGGCAGCCAGGTGCCGGGCAGACCGTCCAGCGCGAGCACCCGTTGGGTGACCGGGCTCGCCAAGGCGGCGCGCAGGGTGTCCTCGAGCGCGGCCTCGGCCAGCAGGGCCGCCTGCGCCGGGCTGTACGGCGGTGTCAGCCTGGTCTTCACGCGGCCCGCGACCGGCTCCTTGGCGATGATCACCATCTGCGTCATGCCGTCTGACGATAGGGGCTGTGACCTGCGTCAACTCTTACGAGGTCGTTACGGGTGGCGACTTCTTACGGACTGCGAACGAAGGAGCCGGTGGCCGGGCCGAGGCGGCTGGTCGATGCGAAGCTCCAGGTTGTGAACAGGAACACAGCGTATGCCGGCGTGGTACTGGCGGCACTGGTCGCCGTCCTTGTCAGGTTGGCGCTTGGCCGTCCTGACCTGCTGCGCTGGACCCTGATCGCCTGGGGCCTGTTCGCCGTCGCCCTGTGGCTCGCCGCACGGTTGCCTCAGCGCCACCTTGCCGCGCTGGTCATCGCGGGCGGCACCGTCGTGACGTGCACCGGGCTGATAGGCCCGCCGAGCACCAGCAGCGACTCCTACCGCTACGCGTGGGATGGGCGGGTACAGGCTACGGGCATCTCGCCCTACGACCACGCTCCCGCCGATCCCGCGCTGAACGCGTTGCGCGACGGCTGGCTCTTCCCGAGTGAGTGTGCGGCACCCGACCTGGCCCGGGTCTCGGAAGGGGTGTGCACGCGCATCAACAGACCCGCCGTGCACACGATCTACCCGCCGGTCGCGCAGGGCTACTTCCTGCTGGTGCACTGGCTGTCGCCGGACGGCTCACGGCACAAGGTTCTGCAGATCTGCGGCGTGCTGATGGCCATCGCGGTGCTGCTCGCGCTGTACCGGTGGACCGGCGCCCGCAAGGCGGCGTACTGGGCGTGGTGCCCGGCCGTCCCCGTGGAGGCGGTGAACAACGCGCACGTCGACATGCTCGGCGTGCTGCTGGTGGTGCTCGCCTTCTGCGCGGGCCGCGGCCGGGGGGCGTTGCTCGGCGCGGCGGTCGCCGCCAAGCTGCTGCCCGTCACGGCGCTGATCGGCGCCTTGTCGGGAGTGCTCCGGCGCGGGGTGGCGTGGCGGCGGATCCTGGCCGTCACGGCCCCGGCCGCGCTCGTGATCACGCTGGCCTACGTGCCGTACGTGCTCACCTCACAGGCGTCCGTCCTGGGCTATCTGTTCGGGTACGTCCAGGAAGAAGGCTACGACGCGCCCTCGGCTCGCGATCGGTACGGGGTGCTGCGGCTGGTGCTGCCGGATTCCTGGGCGCCGTTCGCCGCAGTGCTCCTGCTGGCCTCGGTGGCCCTCTACGTGCTGCGTTTCGGCGACCGGAACCGGCCGTGGGGCGGCGCGCTGCTGGTCACCGGGTCGCTTCTGCTGCTGTTCACCCCCGCCTATTCGTGGTACGCGCTGCTGGTGGTGGCGCTGGCGGCCATGGACGGCCGCTGGGAATGGCTCGGCGTCGCGCTGGCGGGTGCGGTCGCCTACGTGTCCGGCCCGGCGACCGCGGCCTACACGCTCGCGGCGCTGGCGGTCGGCGCCGGATGGGTTCTTCGGCACCGGGACATCCATGGAGGTGGTGCGGCGGTGATTCTTCAGACTCTTCCCGGTTCACGAGCCGTCCGCGCTCCGAACGGGTGATCCCGACGCTTGCACGGAGTTCATGACCCGCCGCATGTCCGCGACGGCCCGCATGGTGCCCCGGATGGTCCCGGTGACCTTGGAACGGCCACTGCGGGGCAGGTAGTCCACCTCGACCTCGGCGATGCGCCAACCGGACCGCGCGGCGCGCAACACCATCTCCAGCGGGTAGCCGAACCGCCGGTCGGTCAGGCCGAGCGCGATCAGCCCCGCACGGGAGCAGGCTCGCATCGGCCCCAGGTCGTGCAAGGGCGCACCGGTACGGCGGCGCAGGCTCCTGGCCAGTGCGGCGTTGCCGAGGCGGGCGTGTGGTGGCCAGGCCGCGCGCGTCCGCGGGATCCTCCTGCCGAGCACCAGGTCCGCTTCACCGGCCAGCACGGGAACGACCACCCGCGGCAACTGGCGGGGATCGAGCGAGGCATCGCCGTCCATGAAGCAGACGATGTCACCGGTGGCGGCCAGCAGTCCCGTGTGGCAGGCGGCGCCGAACCCGCGGCGGGGCTCCTTGACCACGCGTGCGCCGAGCTCGGCCGCGATCTCCGGCGTGCCGTCGCTGGAGCCGTTGTCGGCCACGATCGCCACGTAGCCGGGCGGCATCCGGTCGAGAATCCACGGCAGCGCCGCCGCCTCGTTCAGGCAGGGGAGGACGACGTCGATGGTCATGAAATCCCCAGTGGAGCGGCGGCGAACTCTTTCATCCCGTCCTCGAACGTGACCGCGGCATGGAATCCGAGGCCGGCTCGCGCGCGGTCGGGTGCGGCGACGATGTGCCTGACATCACCCAGCCGGTACTCACCGGTGACGACCGGCTGAGGTCCGCCGTGCGCAGCGGTCAGGGCAGCTGCCATCTGCCCGATCGTGTGCGGGGCGCCACTCGCGATGTTGCAGGCCATCAGGCTGCCCACCCCTGGCATCGCCTC
Source organism: Nonomuraea sp. NPDC048916 (assembly GCF_040649575.1). NCBI lineage: Bacteria > Bacillati > Actinomycetota > Actinomycetes > Streptosporangiales > Streptosporangiaceae > Nonomuraea > Nonomuraea sp. NPDC048916. The sequence continues at coordinate 208,534 of NZ_JBEZFS010000007.1, read as the reverse complement.
GGCCGCCAACAGATTGGCCCGGGCGACGTCGCGCACATGGACGAAGTCGCGCAGTTGCCGACCATCCTCGAACACTCTCGGCGCCCGGCCCGCGGCCAGCGCCGACCGGAAGATCGCCGCTACCCCCGCATAGGGCGTGTCGCGCGGCATCCGCGGGCCGTACACGTTGTGGTACCTGAGCGCCATCGCGCTTCCCCCGGTCTCCCGTGCCCAGTTCGCTGCCAGATGCTCCTGGGCGAGCTTGGTCGTGGCGTAGGCGTTGCGCGGATCGAGCGGTGTGTCCTCCCCAGTGGCCGCGTGCTCTACCGCCTCACCGCACATCGGGCAGGCCGGTTCGAAACGCCCACGCTGGAGATCCTGGGCGGAGCGCGGGCCCGGTCGTACCCGGCCGTGTTCCAGGCAGTCGTAGGCGCCCTCGCCGTATACCACCATCGACGAGGCCAGGACCAGTCGCCCGATCTCGTGCCTGGCCATCGCGGCCAGCAGGACGGCGGTGCCCTGCACGTTGGTCGAGGTGTAGTCGGGCAGGTCGGCCACATTCACCCCCAGGCCCACCTTGGCAGCCTGGTGCACCACCAGGTCCACGCCCGGCAGAGCGCGGTCCAGGACCGTGTCGTCCCTTACGTCGGAGCCGTCCTTCAGGTCGAGGCGGACCACCCTGTGCCCGGCCGTCTCGAAGGCCTCCACGACGTGACTACCGATGAACCCGGCCGAACCGGTGACCATGACCTTCACCCGGTTGACGCTAATCTCGGCTCGTGCACGTCGTAAGGCGGGCCGCCAGGGCGTTCGCAGCTCGTAAGAACTTCCGCGGCCCGTCGTCGGGGACGAGGAGCACCGTCCGCGAGCGGGCCGGCATCGGCTTCCCCGGCGTCAAAGCGTGCACCGCCGGCTGGCCGACTCCTACCGGCAGGGGCGCCCAAGGACGGTGGCCAGGTCCTCGGGGACGGGCATGGGCTGGGTGAGGCCGACCCGGGCGCGGCCGGTGTTGCCTTCCGGGTAGCGGCCCAGCGCGGAGCCGGGGGCGGCCACGATGATCCGGATGACCTGGCCGAGGGCTTCTCGACGGTCACGCTGGAGCACGGCGAGGGTGAACATGGCGACGTGGTTGCGGGTGTGCGGCCAGGGCCAGGGCTGGGACAGGATGTGCGCCCGTTCCAGGTGCCGCCAGCGAGCGGCGGCATCGGGCGTTGCGCGGGCGAGGCGCATCTCGCGGGCGTAGGCGGCCCGCACCGAGGCGGGCATCGGACGTCCGATCATCGTTCCTCCTGTCGATCTGATGAGCAGCAGCCGTCCGCGCACGTCGCGGATCGCTCTGTTGTGGAGGGTGATGCCGTGGAGGGTGATGCTGTGGACGGTGATGCTGTGGACGGTGATGCTGTGGACGGTGATGCCGCGGACGCTGATGCCGCGGACGCTGATGCCGTGGACGGTGATGCCGTGGCCTGCGGGACCGCGACGCCGAGCGGGGCGCCGGGGGCACAGCAGGCGTCGCCGCGCCAGGCTTCGCGGCCTTCCTTGACCGCCACCGCGGCGATGACCAGGGCGGCAAGGGGGTCGGCCCAGGACCAGCCCAACAGGCTGTTGAGCGCCAGGCCGGCGAGCAGCACCGCGGACAGGTAGGTGCACAGCAGGGTCTGCTTGGAGTCGGCCACCGCCGAGGCGGAGCCGAGTTCGCGGCCCGCGCGGCGCTGGGCGGCCGACAGGAAGGGCATGATGACCAGGCTGAGCGCGGCCAGCACCAAACCCGGGGTGGAGTGCTGGGCCTCGCCCGCGCCCATCAGGGCACGCACCGCGTCGACGGTGACGTAGGCGGCCAGGGCGAAGAAGGAGAGCGCGATGACGCGCAGCGCGGCACGCTCCCGCCTCTCGTGATCAGCGGCGGAGAACTGCCAGGCCACCGCGGCGGCCGAGGCGACCTCGACGACGGAGTCCAGGCCGAAGCCGATCAGCGCGGCGGAGGAGGCCACGGCGCCGGCGGTGATGGCCACCACCGCTTCGATCACGTTGTAGGTGATGGTCGCGGCCACCAGCAGCCGGACGCGGCGTCGCAGGACGGCGCGCCGGGGCGCGGCCGGCGTGGGCAGATTCAGCGAGGTCACGACGGCGGCACCCCGCCGGCCCCGGCCGGACAGCCCGGCTCGACGGCGTCGACGCCGTAGACGGGACACAGCGCGACCGCGTGCCCGGTGGCGGCCAGCAACTGCTCGGCGGAGGCCAGCAGGTCCATCAGTTCGGGCCGGGTCAGGGCGTAGAACGACTGGCGCCCCTCGGCGCGGAAGTCGATCAGCCCGCAGTCGCGCAGGCAGGCCAGGTGCTTGGACACCGTCGACTGGGCCAAGCCGAGCTCGCCGGTCAGGTCCACCACCCGTGCCTCCCCGCGTGCCAGCCGGGCCACGATCCGCAGCCGGGTCTCATCGGCCAGGGAGTGGAAGAGCGCCGCCGCCGGCGCGACCCCCGCGGCGATGTCCGCGCTCACGCACCGGCCGGCTTCATCAATCGCCATATGGCGATGATAGCTCTAATTCGTGATGTTCTGGCAAGCGGTCGTTTCGTCGAAGCCTGCGGGGTGGCTGCTGTTCACAGCTCGACCAGGCCCCGGGAGCCGTCGACGGTGACGATCTGGCCGTCGTGCAGCCGTACGGTGGCGTCGCCGGTGGCCACGACGGCCGGGATGCCGTACTCGCGGGCGATGAGCGAGGCGTGGGCGGCCAGGGTGCCGCCGTCGGTGACGACGGCGGCGACCGTGGCGAACAGCGGCGTCCAGGCGGGCGCGGTGGCACGGGCCACCAGCACGTCGCCGGGCGCGACCTTGGCGAAGTCGTCGGGTCCGCGCACGACGCGGACCGGGCCGGTGGCCCGTCCGGCGCTGGCGCCCTGCCCGGTGAGGGCCGAGTCCGTACGGGCGGCGCGGATCAGTCCCAGTGAGCGTTGCAGGCGCCGCCCGATGAGAGGCGGCGGTGCGCCGATCGTCAGTGGGGCGATCAGACGCCGCTGACGTTCCCAGGCCGAGCGCCGCTCGCGGATCCTGTCGATGGCGTCGGCCGGCCGGTCGAGTTCGCGCCGGGTCAGGAAGTACACGTCGTCGGGCTCCGGGAGGGCCTGTCCCATCCGGCGCAGGCAGTCGCGCATCAGCGGCCAGCCGAGGGTGAGCTCGCGGGCCTGCTCCTCGCGGATGGCGGCGTAGCGCTGCGCGGTCGCCAGCATGTCGGAGAAGCGAGACAGTGATTCGGGCCGGTCGGCGAGCGCCTTGCGGCAGGCGTGCTCGGCCCTGACCCGGGCCGCGGCGGGGGCGGAGGCGACGGCGCCGGGCAGCTGGGGGCCGTGGGTCGACGGCGCCGGGTGCGGCCTGGTTTCGCCGGCGGTGGGGTGATACCAGTCGATGCTGTGCACGGCGTGGGCGGGCACCGAGCGGCTGGTGCCCGGCAGGCCGCTCAGCAGGACCTGCGCGTCGTGGTCCAGGTGGTGGTGTTCGATGAACGTCGCCAGGCAGGCTTCCATCTTCCAGGCCGCCCCGCCGACGATGGCGAGGTACCACAGGTGCCGTCCGGCCATGTGGCCGATGTCGTCGATGAGCCGCACCGGGTCCCGCGGCTGTCGTGTGAGCAGCAACCGGTAGGCGGGCAGGACCTCGTCCCGCCATCGCCAGTAGAGGCGATCCAGCAGGGCGCGATCGGCTCCGGCGGGGTCTCGCTCGGGGCGGATCAGGGCGTTGAGCATGAAGGGCAGCAGCCTGCCGCGTGATCTGCGGATCGCGCCGGGGAGGTATCGCAGTGAGGGGACGGGCCGGGTGTAGTACCAGCCGTTGACCACGGCATGGGCGAAGGGCACCACCGCGCCCGCCGTTTCCCTCATGCCCTGGCGAAAGCCCTCGTCGAGCCGTCCGAGCAGCCAGTCGGCGAACAGCGGCGTGACCGGGTCGGGCAGCCACTCGCCCAGGCGGAAGTTGCGCAGCCACAGCCCGGGGCCGGGCGGCTGCCAACTGACGGGCTCGGGCAGTGCGGTCATCGGCCGTGCTTGCAGCAGGGAGAGCCGCCCGTTCTCGATGGCCCATTCGAGATCCTGGGGTCCGCCGAACCGGTCACGCACGCGTCGCGCCAGCTCGGCCACCGCCGCGGCCTGGTGTCGCTGGAGCACCGCCGCCGGTCGGGTGGGGGTGAGCCGGCCGGACCGGGCGATCCACTCCTCGCCCACGGCCTCGCCGGACACCAGGCTCTCGCCGAGGCCGCGGACAGCGGTGATGACGATCTCGCCGGGGTCGCCGGTGACCGGGTTCGCGGTCAAGGCCACCCCTGCCGCCTCCGCGTCCACCATCCGCTGGACCAGCACGGCCATCTCGCCGCCGGCCGGCCGGTAGGCGATCACCCGCTCGGACCCTGCCGAGGCGCGGCACCGGCGTACGGCATCGGCGACCTGCTCGGGCGGCACGTTCAGGTAGCTCTCGTACAGGCCGGCGAAGGAGGCGTCCGGCAGGTCCTCGGCGACCGCCGAGGACCGCACCGCGAACCTGTCGCCGCCGAGCCGGCCGATCGTCTCCATCGTGGGTTCGCTGTCGCCGGTCACGACGAACCCGTCCGGCACCGGGAAACCCTCGTGCGCGAGGGTGGCCAGGGTGGCGGCTTTGGTGCCGGCCGTGGCCGGTTCGCGCGCGGCCGCCTGGGTCAGGCTGACGATCATGGTGTCACCTCGGGAGTGGACTCGCGCCGGTCACGGGGACGCCGATCTCATCCATCGCCGGCTCCTTACGTAGCATTGCGATATATAGGGACGCTACTCCGGCTTACGCGTCGACGAAAGCCCCGATATAGCCTCACTACCTATGAGGGCGGAGGCGGCGCCGGTCGTCGGCGTGCCGGGCCGGCGGGCGCATCACGCTGCCCGACACGGCGTCGCCCGACCGGCGGGCGCGTCACACCGTTCAGTGGTCGTGGTGGTACTGGTGCATCACCGCGCGCCCCTTGCCCCGCGAGAGGCTTTCTATACGGGTAGGGGGTATACGCGAGATCGCCGGAACCGCCCGGCCGTTCCCCGGCCCGCGACGCCCGGGACTCGGCGACGAGCGCGTGACGGCACCGGGGAGGACAACCTTTCGAATCGAACGAACTCTCCGCCTACGATCCAGGCACGGGAGGAGCGGTGATCTTCCAGCCCTCTCTCGCCGCACCCTTCGCCATCGCCGTCGGCGTCGCCACGCTCTTCAACGACCTTCTCTCCCGTCGCCGCACAAGGGATGACGACTGACTCGCGAGGCTCCGCCACGAGGAGCGGCCACGTGGAGCATAGATTCACGCGCCTTGGCCCGCTCCTTCCAGACGCGGTCATGACCTGTTCGCCGTCTGTTCACTTTCTCCCGTTTGTATCTAGGTGTACCGAAACCTGATCTCACTACGGAGAAGGACGCATACCGTGACCAGTGGACAGCGCCGCCTCAGCGCGGTGGCGACGGCCGCCATCGTTGTGGCCCTTTCCGCCGCATGCGGCGGCACCAACACCACGCCCGCGGGGGAGGGCACCGCTCCCGCCGCCCAGGCCGGCGCTGAGCTGACCGGGCAGGTCAAGGCTGACGGCTCCAGCACCGTGGCTCCCCTGACCAGCGCCGCCGCGGAGTTCTTCGCCGACGAGCAGCCGAAGATCAACGTCACGGTGGGCACCTCCGGCACCGGTGGCGGCTTCGAGAAGTTCTGCAACGGCGAGACCGACATCTCCAATGCCTCCCGTTCGATCAAGGACGAGGAGAAGGCCGCGTGCGACGCCAAGGGCGTCAAGTACAGCGAGCTGACCGTTGCGACCGACGCGCTCACCGTGGTGGTGAACAAGGAGAACACCTGGGTGACCTGCCTCACCACCGACCAGCTCAAGAAGATGTGGGAGCCGGCGGCCGAGGGCAAGGTGACCACCTGGAAGCAGGTCGACGCCAAGTTCCCCGACGAGCCGCTCAAGTTGTTCGGGCCGGGCACCGACTCGGGCACCTTCGACTACTTCACCGACGAGATCAACGGTGAGGAGGGCGCGAGCCGCAAGGACTACAGCCCCAGCGAGGACGACAACATCATCGTCCAGGGTGTCACGGGCTCCAAGGGCGGCCTGGGCTACTTCGGCTTCACCTACTTCGAGGAGAACGCCGACAAGCTGAAGGCCGTGGAGATCGACTCCGGCAACGGCTGCGTCGCCCCGAGCGTCGAGACCGCGCAGAACGGCACCTACACCCCGCTGGCCCGGCCGCTGTTCGTCTACCCGTCGGCCGGGGCCACGAAGAGGCCCGAGGTCACCGCCTTCCTCGACTTCTACGCCAACAACATCAACAAGATCGCGACGGATGCGAAGTTCATCCCGCTGAACGCCGAGCAGGAGGCCAAGCTCAAGAACGACCTCGCCGCGCTCAAGACGCAGGCGGGCTAATGGCCGCCCGCCACTCCGCGACCGCGCCAGGGACACCCCAGTCCCTGGCGCGGTCGCGCCCGCGTTACGGCGAGCAGGCCGTCAAGGCGGTCCTCCTGTTGGCCGCCCTGCTCTCCGTCGCCACGACCATCGGCATCGTCGTGTCGCTGCTGGAGCCCACGATCAGGTTCTTCGGCGAGGTCAGCGCGGTGGAGTTCTTCACCTCCACGCACTGGGGGCCGCTCTTCGAGCCTCCGCACTACGGTGTGCTGCCGCTGGTCAGCGCGACCCTCATCACGACCGGCATCGCGATCGTGGTGGCCGTGCCACTGGGCCTGGGCGCCGCCATCTACCTGTCGGAATACGCCAGGCCACGCGTCAGGAAGATCTGCAAGCCGGTGCTCGAGGTGCTGGCGGGGATCCCGACCGTGGTCTTCGGGTTCTTCGCGCTGAGCTTCGTCACCCCGCTGTTGCGGAGCGTCCTGCCGTTCGAGATCGAGATCTTCAACGCCCTGTGCGCGGGCCTCGTCGTCGGCTTCATGATCATCCCGATCGTCGCCTCGCTCTCCGAGGACGCGATGACGGCGGTGCCGAGCGGGCTCCGCGAGGGCTCGTACGCGCTGGGCGCCTCCAGGATGATCACCTCGCTCCGGGTGGTGCTTCCGGCGGCCTTCTCCGGCATCGTCGCCGCCGTCATCCTCGCCATCTCGCGGGGCGCGGGCGAGACGATGATCGTCTACATCGCCGGCGGCGGCCAGCCCAACTTCACCCTCGACCTCGGCAAGGCGATGCAGACCATGGCCGCGTTCATCGCCCAGGCGGGCTCGGGAGACGTGCCCATCGGCACCGTCGACTACAACACCATCTTCGCGGTCGGCTCACTGCTCTTCGTGATGACGTTCGCGATGAACTACGTCAGCGCCCGTCTGGTGCGGAAGTTCCGTGAGGTGTACGAGTAATGGCCGTTCTCTCGACACCGCGCTCGGCCGTGCAGCTCGCGAGCAAGGGGCAGCCGATCAGGGAGCATCTGTTCCGGATCGCCCTGATCGCGAGCCTGGCGATCGCGTTCGTCTTCCTGCTCGCGCTCGTCTCCTACGTCCTCATCGAGGGCTGGCCGCGGCTCGACTCCCGCCTGTGGGAGAACATGCCGTCGGTCCGCAACCCGGACATCGCCGGCGCCCAGTCGGCCATCACGGGCACCCTCTGGGTCATCTCGATCACCGCGCTCCTCACGCTGCCGACGGGCATCGCCGCGGCGATCTACCTGGAGGAGTACGCGGACAAGAACCGCTGGTGGAACCGGGTCATCGAGCTCAACATCCAGAACCTGGCGGCGATCCCGTCGATCGTCTACGGCATCCTGGGCCTCGGCATCATCGCCCGGACGTTCGGCCTGGGATTCAGCGTGATCACCGCGTCGATCACCCTCGGGCTGCTGGTGCTGCCCATCGTGATCATCGCCTCACGTGAGGCGATTCGCGCGGTTCCGCCGTCCATCCGCGAGGGCTCGCTCGCCCTGGGCGCGACGCAGTGGCAGACGATCTCCCGGCAGGTGCTGCCCGCCTCGATCCCGGGCATCGCGACCGGCTCGATCCTCGCCCTGTCCCGGGCGATCGGCGAAGCCGCGCCGCTGCTCATGCTGGGCGCCGTGTCCTTCATCAGGTTCAACCCGGACGGGATCTTCGCCAGCTACACCGTCCTGCCGATCCAGATCTTCAACTGGATCTCCCAGTCGCGCGAGGGATTCCACATCCTGGCCTCGGCGGCGATCGTGATCCTGCTGGTGATCCTGCTGCTGATGAACTCCGTCGCCATCTGGCTCCGCAACCGCTACCAGAAGCGCTGGTGAGGGAAGAGATGACTGAGATTGGAACCTCCATGCCCAACGTCACGGTCCGCGGCCCGGTGACCCCCCGCAACGCCGAAGCCCTCGACCCGGTCTTCACCGTCTCTCAACTCAGCGTCTTCTACGGCGAGTACGAGGCCGTGCGCGAGGTCGACCTGACCATCGGCAACCGTGAGATCACCGCGATGATCGGCCCCTCCGGCTGCGGCAAGAGCACCGTGCTGCGCTGTTTCAACCGGATGAACGACCTCATCCCCGGCGCCCGCGCGACCGGAAAGATCATGTACCACGGCGAGGACCTCTACGGCGCGCACGTCGACCCGATCGAGGTGCGGCGGCGCATCGGCATGGTCTTCCAGAAGCCGAACCCCTTCCCCAAGTCGATCTACGACAACATCGCCTACGGCCCCCGGGTCAACGGCATGAAGGGCAAGATGGACGACCTGGTCGAGGAGGCGCTCACCCAGGCCGCCCTGTGGGACGAGGTCAAGGACAAGCTGAAGCAGAACGCCCTGTCGCTGTCGGGCGGTCAGCAGCAGCGCCTCTGCATCGCGCGGGCGATCGCGGTCAAGCCCGAGGTCATCCTGATGGACGAGCCCTGCTCGGCCCTCGACCCGATCGCCACCACCAAGATCGAGGACCTGATGCAGGAGCTGTCGCGCGACTTCACGATCGTGATCGTCACGCACAACATGCAGCAGGCCGCCCGCGTCTCCAACCGCACGGCGTTCTTCACCGCCGACGTCGACGAGCGCGGCGAGCGGCACGGCCGCCTGGTGGAGTTCGACGAGACCAGCCGCATCTTCACCAACCCGACCGACAAGCGCACCGAGGACTACATCACCGGGCGCTTCGGGTGACCGACCGCGGAGGAGGACCCGGGTGACCCAGCCGCCGGCACCACTCGACGGGGGCGAGCAGGCTCGCGACGGCGAATACCCGGCCCGAGCCCGGCCGGGAGCGCCCGTGCTGCTGGTGGCCGACCCCGACACGGCCGGCGTCCGGGAGCTCGCGGAGGCGCTGGGGCGGGAGGGTGTCGACGTCACGGGCGTGCCCGACGGCGCCCAGGCGCTCATCCAGGCGGGAGCGCTCCGGCCGGACACCGTGCTGGCCAGCGCCACGCTTCCGCTCATCGGCGCCGTCGACTTCGTCAGGGCGGTGCGCGCGAGCCGGCCCACGACCGTGCTCCTGGGCGTGGGCGAAGGGCACGCGGAGCTGGCGGTCCAGGCGCTCGCCGCCGGGGCGACGGCCTGCGTCGCCAGACCGTACCGGGTGCACGAGCTGCTGCCGCTGCTGCAGGCCACCGCCTCGGGCGAGGCCGGCGCCCACCGGGTGATCACGGTCGGCGGCCTGGCGCTCGACCTCAACGCCTACCAGGTACGGGTCGACGGCACGGCCGTGCACCTGCCGCTCCGCGAGTTCGAGCTGCTGCACTACCTGATGCGCAACCTCGACCGGACCGTCACCCGCGAGCAGATCATGCGGCACGTCTGGCACGCCTCCGGGGACGACGTCGCGACCAACACGATAGCCGTGCACGTCAAACGGCTGCGGGCGCGGCTCGGCGACACCGACGACACCGTGATCCAGACCGTCCGGGGCGTCGGCTACCGCCTGGTCTCCCCGCGCCCGTGACGGCGCCTGGCCTCCCCGCGCCCGTGACGGGGGTCACATCGCCGAGCTGCCCCGGTGCGCGGGACCGTGCGGGTCGGCGCAGTGGGCGTCCGCCTCACCGTGAGGCAGGGGCCGCTCCGGGGCGTGGTCGACCTGCAGCGTGGTGTGCTCGATCCCGTACGCGTCGTGCAGCAGCCGCTCGGCGGCGACCCGTACGGCGTGGCAGTCGACACCCGGCGTGACCAGGATGTGCGCGGACAGGGCGGCGTAGCCGGAGGTCACCTCCCAGACGTGCAGGTCGTGCACCTCGACCACGTGCTCCAGCGCGGCGGCCCGCTGCCCGATCTCGGCGGGGTTCATGCCGACCGGCGCGGCCTCCATGAACACCCGCCCGGAGTCTCTCACCAGCCCCCAGCCCGCCTTCAGCATCAGCCCGGCCACCACCAGGGCGGCGAGGGCGTCGGCCTGGGCCCACCCGGTCAGCCACACGACGGCGCCCGCCACCGTGGTCGCGGTGAACGCGAACAGGTCGTTGAGGATGTGCTGGTAGGCGCCCTCGATGTTCAGGCTGGACCGGTTGGCGCGCGACAGCAGCCAGGTGGCCACCAGGTTGACGGCGATGCCGGCCAGACCGGTCACCACCACGTAGACGCCTTCCACGTGTGGCGGTTCGATGACCCGGCGGATTCCCTCGTAGATGAAGTACGCGCTCAGCAGCAGCAACGTGATGCCGTTGACCTGCGCCGAGATGATCTCCGCCCGCTTCAGCCCGTAGGTGAAGCCGCCACGCGGGGGCCGGGCGGCTATCCGCATCGCGACCAGGGCGAGGATGATCGCCACCGCGTCGGTCAGCATGTGGCCGGCGTCGGAGATCAGGGCCAGCGACTGGGCCATCACGCCGACGACGACCTCGATCGCCATGAACCCGACGATCAACGCCAGCGCGCCGCCGAGGTAGCGCCGGTCCGCGTCGATGGTGACGCCGTGGCCGTGCCCGTGACCCTGCCCATGACCGTGCCCCTTGTGCTGGCTGTGGTCGAGACCGGCCATGGTCGTGTCCTCTCGTATTGGGCATCCGCGCACGTCACCGCAGGGCAGGAGCGTACTGCTCTCCTGCCCTGCGGGCACGACGTCACTCAACGCATGAATGATTGCTCATATGTGAGGGTGCAGGATTGAATCCGGTTCTGTCAATCCTGACGCCCGCCCTGACACCCGTCCCGGCGGTCAGTCCCGCTCGGGATGCACGGCCTGGGTGTGCTCGGTGTGGGCCACGGCCACGTCGAGCAGCATCCGGACGTGCGCGTCGTCGAGCCGGTAGTAGGCCATCCGGCCGGCCCGCCGTACCGAGACCACACGGTGCGCCCGGAGCAGCCGCAGCGCGTGAGAGGTGGCCGACTCGCTCAGCCCGCTCACCACGGCCAGGTCGCAGACGCAGAGCTCGCCTTCGAGCAACGCGAGGAGCAGCCGGAGCCGGCCGGGATCGGAGAGCAACCCGAAGACGTCGGCCGTGTCGGCCAGATCGCCGTCGGCGGGCATGCGGGAGGACACCAGGGCCACGCGCTCCCCGTCGACCACGCGGGCGCTGCAGCTTTCGATGTCGGACACCTCGTTACCTGAAGAAGCCTTCACATGAAGACCATAGGTACGACCCGGTGGTGACCGTCAAGTCGGGGATGGCGTCGCCCCCGGAAGTCCGACCCCCCTGGCCGTGGTGGGCCCGTACCGGCGCTACCTGGCGCGAGCCCTCGTCGAAGGGCAGGTAGCGCCGCTGTTCGACGAGATGGTCGTCATGGATGGGCGAGGAGTGGCTCGCCGAAGCCGACGAACGCCGCACCGACCCCTCCGACGTCGACGCCAGGGCCCGGTCGACCGTGATCACCGCCATGGGGCTGGCCATCGGGATCCTGCACGAGCACCAGGGGCCTCGGCGCCGACCTGTCCACCCCGGCGGGCGAGCGGCTGCTCTACCGCGCCCTGCTCTCACCCCGCAGGAGGCCGCCGAGATCCGGGCCGCCGTGGCCGGCCTGGTCGGCCTGGTCGGCCTGGTCGGCCTGCGACACCGTGACATGCGGGCCGACTGATCCGTAGCCGGCCCGTGCCGTCCCCGGGCACTCCACCGCGAGCGGCGCGGGCCGCGCGTCGCTCGCGGGGACGGCGCTCCGTCAGGAGACCGAGGTGAGCATGCCGTGCGGGTCGAGCACGTACTTGCGAGCAGCCCCCTCGTCGAACTCGTGGTAGCCCCTCGGCGCCTGGTCGAGCGGGATCGGCGTGGCGTTGACCGCCTTCGCGATCTGCACCCGGTCGTGCAGGATCGCCATCATGAGCTGCCGGTTGTACCTCATGACAGGGCACTGGCCGGTGGCGAAGCTGAGCGACTTGGCCCAGCCGAGACCGATCCGGATCGACAACGCCCCGTGCTTGGCCGCGTCCTCACGCGCCCCCGGGTCCCCGGTCACGTACAGGCCGGGGATGCCCAGCGCGCCACCCGCCCGGGTGACGCCCATGAGCGTGTTGAGCACGGTGGCCGGGTGCTCCTCCTCCGACTCGCGTCCGTGGCCGCGGGCCTCGAAGCCCACCGCGTCGACGGCGCAGTCGACCTCCGGCACGCCGAGGATGTGCTCGATCTGGTCGCCCGGCTCCCCGAGTGCCACGTTGACGGTCTCGCAGCCGAAGCTGTGGGCCTGGTCCAGCCGCTCCTTGTTCAGGTCGCCGACGATGACCACGGCGGCCCCGAGCAGGAACGCGGAGGCGGCCGCGGCCAGCCCCACCGGGCCCGCGCCCGCGATGTAGACGGTCGATCCCGGCCCCACACCGGCGCTCACGCAGCCGTGGTAGCCCGTCGGGAAGATGTCCGAGAGCATGGCGAGGTCGAGGATCTTCTCCATGGCCCGGTCCTTGTCCGGGAACTTGAGCAGATTCCAGTCGGCGTACGGGACCAGGGCGAAGTCGGCCTGCCCGCCGACCCAGCCGCCCATGTCGACGTAGCCGTACGCCGAGCCCGGCCGGTCGGGGTTGACGTTCTCACAGATGCCGGTCTTGCCCTCCTTACAGTTGCGGCAGCGGCCGCAGGAGATGTTGAACGGGACGGACACGAGGTCGCCGACCTTGATGAACTCCACGTCCGGCCCGGTCTCGACCACTTCACCGGTGATCTCGTGCCCTAGGGCGAGCCCCTGCGGAGCCGTGGTGCGACCGCGGACCATGTGCTGGTCGCTGCCGCATATGTTCGTCGCGACGGTCTTGAGGATCGCGGCGTGCGGCAGCTTGCGTCCCACGTTGGCCGGGTTGACCCCCGGGCCGTCCTTGAGCTCGAACTCGGGATAGCTGATCTCGTGTACCTCGACCTTGCCCGGGCCTTCGTATACGACGGCTCTGTTGCCAGGCATGACGTTCCTTCCCTCGCACGAAGTGATCGTTGGGCGGTCTTCACGAAGCGCGCATCACCTCCCGTGGCCCGGACGCCAGCGCCTGCGGACACCGTGGGCCGCGCGGTCGCGGATGCGGTTGTCCTGCGAGCCGCGAGCCTCCGGGATCTCGCACACGGCGTCCCGCTCGGGCGCGTCGTCCCCTCCTGTCCCCTCCGGCACGGTGTCCAGCGGTTCCCGGGCGCCGACGATCTCTCCGGCGGTGCCCTGCTCGGCCGTCTCGGGCACCTCGCGCACCGGGCGGGCGACGAGGTCGTAGACGACCACGCCGAGCACCGCGCCGATGACCGGGCCCAGGATGTAGACGCCGAACTCCGCCCATGGCGTGTTGCCGCCGAACAAACTGTTCGTCAGGTACGGCCCGAAGGTGCGGGCGGGGTTGACCGAGCCGTTGGTGAACGGGCCGATCAGGAAGATCTCGCAGGCCACGGCCAGGCCGATGACCAGGCCGGCCCAGCCGCTCGGCGCCCGGCGGTCGACGGCCAGCGCCATGATCGTGAGCAGCAGCAGGAACGTCCCCAGTGCCTCCAGCAGGATGCCCTGCCCATAGCTGACGCCCTCGCCGAGCTTGGTCAGCCCGACCCCGGCCAGGTCGACCGCCCGCCGCCCGAACCCGGCCACGATGAGCAGCCCCCCGGCGAACGCGCCGACGAGCTGGGCGAGGATGTAGAGCGGCACCTCGGCCCAGGAGAACCGGCGTCCCACCGCGAGGGCGACGGTGACGGCGGGGTTGATGTGCGCGCCCGACGTGCTGCCGAACGCGTAGATGACGATCGCCACGACCACGGCGAACGACAGCGAGATGATGCCCAGCCCGGCATAGTCGAGCTGACCCTTGCCGAGCACCAGCGCGGCCACGATCGAGCCGGCCCCGAAGAGGACGAGCAACATCGTCCCGATGGCTTCCGCGACGAGACGCCGCGGCAGGTCTCCAACCATCGCAACCCCCGATGACGATGGTTTTGTGCCTTGATTTCGGACTATACCCAGCTCTCCTCGAGCCATTCAGCGACCTGGCGACGACATCCGGCAGCGGCGGTGGAGCTCGTCCACCCGCTCGGTGAGCCCGCTGCGGTCGAGGTGTTCGAGCAGCGGGACCGCCACCCGGCGGCTGGTGCCGAGAGCGCGCCTGGCCTGGCTGACCGTGAACGGCTGGGGCAGCTTTCGCAGCAGCTCCGCCGCGCGGGCGTCGGCGCCGGGCAGCAGCACGACGCCCTCGCCCACGCGCAGCAGCCGCCCGGCTCGTACGGCCGCCGCCAGCTCCCGGGCGCCCAGCCCCAGCTCGGCCAGCCGCCCGGCCTCCGGCGCCTGGAAGGGAGTCGCGGCCAGCTCCAGGCCGAGCCGCTCGACCGCCGTCGCCACGGGCGTCGGCAGGCCCGGCGGGCGGCTCAGGATCCGGCCCTCGGCGACCGCCAGCGGCGGCCTGACCAGGGCCGCGACCAGCCGCCGGTCGGGCAGGCCGAGCTCGTGCCGGGCCGCCTCGATCGGCATGCCGGGCTCCAGCGGATGCTCCGCCGCGTGGCGCCTCGCCACCTCCGCCAGCCGCTCGCCCAGCTCGGCCCAGTACTCCGGATCGGCGTGCCAGTCGCCGCACACCGGGCTGCCGCCCGGGGCGGCGCCCATGGCGAGCAGGTCGCCCGCTCGCAGCAGCCGGTGGGCGCGCAGCGCCGAGGCGGCGTCCGGCGCGGCCGGCTCCAGCAGGGCCGCGCGGACCCGCGCCGCACCCCGGCGGCGCAGTGCCGGGGGGCGCACGTCGAGCACGCGCGCCCCGGCCAGCACCCGCACCTGGCCCCGGTCGCGGCCGGGGTCACGCAGCAGCAGCACGTCACCGAGGTGCAGCGGCAGCGGCCGGGCCAGGCGCAGCCGGACGACTCGCCCGCCGAGCGGCCGTGACTCGCACACCACCGCGGCCGACCCGATATGCGCGGTCAGCCGGCCGGGCAGCTCGTCCCCCGCCGGCCCCACCGGGGAGATCCGGACGTCGACCAGGTCGGTGTGGGTCCACCGGCCGGGCGTGACCAGCGCCTGGCCGCGCTCCGGCAGGCCCCGTCCACGCAGGTTGACGGCCACCCTGGCCACCCCGCTCACCGAGGCCAGCGGCTCCTTCAGGGACTCCAGGGATCTGACCCCGGCAGGCGCGCCGTCCAGCTCCAGCCGGTCTCCCACCGAGATCGTGCCCTCGGGCAGCGTGCCGGTCACCACGGTGCCGCTGCCCGGCACCGTGAACGCGCGGTCGACCCACAGGCGCACCGGGGCCTCCGGATCCGGTGCGGGCAGCGCGGCGGCCAGCCGGTCCAGGGCCTCCCTCAGCTCCGCGACGCCCTGGCCGGTGCGTCCGCTCACCGCGAGCGTCTCGACTCCGGCCAGACCGGCCGCGGCCAGGCGGTCACGTGCCTGCTCCATCGCCGCCGCCGGGTCGCGGAGGTCGCAGCGGGTCACCACGAGCAGGCCGTGCCGTACGCCGAGGGCCTCCAGCGCCACCAGATGCTCCTCCGACTGCGGCATCCAGCCCTCGTCGGCGGCCACCACGAACATGACCGCCGGCACCGGGCCGACCCCGGCCAGCATCGTGCCCAGGAAGCGCTCGTGGCCCGGAACGTCCACGAAGGCGAGCACCCGGCCCGAGGGCAGCGCCGCCCAGGCGTAACCGAGCTCGATCGTCAGCCCGCGCCGCCGCTCCTCCTCCAGCCGGTCGGGCTCCATCCCGGTGAGCGCCCGCACCAGCGTGGACTTGCCGTGGTCGACGTGGCCCGCGGTGGCGACGACGTGCATCAGCCGCTCACCCGGAGGATCGCGCGCGTCACGTCGTCGTCGCGTTCGGCGGGGACGGCGCGCAGGTCGAGCAGCAGCCGCCCGCCCTCGATCCGGCCGACGACCGGTGGCTCGCCGGTCCTGAGCGGCACCGCGAGGCGCTCGGGCAGGCTCACGGCGGCGCTCGGCAGCGTCACGCCCGGGGCTCCGCCGCCCCCCACCGTCGCCTCGCTCGGCACCGCCCGCGCGTCGACCCCGGCCGCGGCCAGCTTGCCGGCGAGCAGGGCGGCGCGGTCGCCGAGCGCGGCCGGATCCGCGTGCAGCGCCTGCCGGACCGGGACGAGGGGACCGCGCAGCGTGGCCTCCAGCGCCGCGAAAGTCAGTTTGTCGACCCGCAGCGCGCGGGCGAGCGGATGGCGCCTGCACCGCTCGACCAGCTCGCGCCGGCCGAGCAGCAGCCCCGCCTGCGGCCCGCCGAGGAGCTTGTCGCCGCTGGCGGTCACCAGGTGGGCCCCCGCCCTGAGCACGGTCGCCGCGTCGGGCTCGTCGGGCAGCAGCGGCTCGCGGGCGAGCAGGCCGGAGCCGATGTCGACGACGACGGGCACGCCGAGCCCGGTGAGCGCCGGCACCTCGACGGAGCCGGTGAAACCCTCGACCCGGAAGTTCGACGGGTGCACCTTGAGCACGCAGCCGGTCTCCGGCCCCACGGCCGCCGCGTAGTCGTCGTACGAGGTGCGGTTGGTGGTGCCGACCTCGCGCAACCGCGCCCCGGTGGAGACGAGCAGGTCGGGGATGCGGAACCCGTCGCCGATCTCCACCAGCTCACCCCGGCTGATCACGATCTCCCGCCCGGCGGCCAGCACGGTGGCCACCAGGACGAGCGCCGCCGCGTTGTTGTTGACGACGTGCACGTCCTCGGCCTCGGGGACCGCCGTGGCGAGCGCGTCGAGCGCCCCCCGCCCGCGCCGGGCCCGGGCGCCGGTCGCCAGGTCGAACTCCACGTCCGCCGGCCCCGCGGCGGCCGCCGTCGCCGCGATCGCGGCGGGCGAGAGCGCCGCCCGGCCGAGGTTGGTGTGGATCAGCACGCCCGTCGCGTTGATCACCGCCCGCAGGCTCGCGGCGTGCGGCGGAAGCGCCGCCACCGCCTCGTCCGCCACCTCGCCGGGGCGGATCTCGCCCTCACGCGCCCGCTGCTGGGCGCGGGTCACCGCGTCCTTGACGACCGACCGGCCGAGACGTGCCGCCGCCGAGACAAGGCGCGGGTCGGCGAGCACGGCATCGGTGCGAGGCACCTGCCTTCGAAGGTCCACAACTCGAACATAGAACGGCCACGGACCGGAACAGAACCCGCCTTGCCGAAGATCGCGGGACAATTCGCTCCTGGGCGGGTACGGCATGGATGGCACGCCGGGCGGCGGCGTGCCCGCGACCGAGTTCGAATGAGACGACATGACGGAGACGACGACGCGGGCCGGGCAGATCCAGGAGGCGACGTGACCGACACCACCACGCGAGCCCGGCAGATCCAGGAGGCGACGTGACCGACACCACCACGCGAGCCCGGCAGATCCAGGAGGCGACGTGACCGACACGACGACGCGGGTCGGGCCGAGCACGGTCCGGATGACGCAGTACGCCCACGGAGGCGGCTGCGCCTGCAAGATTCCGCCCGGCGATCTGGAAACCGTCGTGGCGGATCTGCTCGGCGCGTCCTCCCCGGGCGGCGACCTGGTCATCGGGCTCGACGACGGTGACGACGCCGCCGTGGTCCGCGTCGAGGACGGCCGGGCGATCGTGGCCACGGCCGACTTCTTCACGCCCGTGGTGGACGACCCCTACGACTGGGGACGCATCGCGGCGGCCAACGCCCTGTCGGACGTCTACGCGGTGGGCGGGCAGCCGCTGGTGGCGGTCAACCTGCTCGGCTGGCCCATGGCGGTGCTGCCCCTGGAACTGGCCAAGGAGGTGCTGCGCGGCGGCCTGGACGTGGCCCGGGCCGCCTCCTGCCACGTCGCGGGCGGCCACAGCATCGACGACCCGGAGCCCAAGTACGGCATGGCCGTCACCGGCCTGGCCGATCCCTCCCGGCTGCTGCGCATCGACGGGGGCCGGGCGGGGCTGCCGATCTCCCTCAGCAAGCCGCTCGGCGTCGGGGTGCTCAACTCCCGGCACAAGGCGACCGGTGAGGTGTTCGCTCAGGCCGTCGCCTCGATGACCATGCTCAACCGTGACGCCTCACGGGCGGCGCTCGCGGCCGGCGTGGAGTGCGCCACGGACGTGACCGGTTTCGGTCTGCTCGGCCACCTCTACAAACTGGCGCGGGCGAGCGGCGTGACGGCGCTGGTCGACGTGGCCGCCGTCCCCTACCTGGAAGGGGCTCGCGAGGCGGTACGCGACGGCTACGTCAGCGGCGGCACGCGCCGCAACCTGGCCTGGGTGGAGCCGCACCTCGACCCCGGCGGCTTCGCCGAGGAGGAGTTGTTGCTGCTGGCCGACGCCCAGACCTCCGGCGGCCTGCTGCTGGCCGGTGAGATCCCCGGCGCCCCCGTCATCGGAGAGCTCGTCCCCTTCGACGGATCCGCCCTGCGACTGCGCTAAGAAACGCACGACCGGTCCCACGGCTCGCGACCCGCTCGGTGGGCCCGACCGGCTCCGCGACTCACGACGCGTTCGGCGACCCCGACCGGCTCCGCGGCTCACGACGCGTTCGGCGACCCCGACCGGCTCCGCGGCTCACGACGCGTTCGGCGACCCCGACCGGCTCCGCGGCTCGCGACGCGTTCGGTGCAGGCTCGGTGCGGCTGGGTCGGGGGGTTAGGCCGGGTTGGCGGGTTGGCGCTCGGCCGGCGAAGCCGCGCTCGGCCCGGCGAGCGCGTCGAGGCGTTGCCGTTGGGGCGTGACGGTGTATTTCGGGTCGGCGGCCGAGACCCTGCCCGCTTCCAGGATCCCGAACCGGGTGCACAGGGCTCCGGCGGTGAGGGCCAGGCCGGACAGGACACCGAGCGCCCGGCCGCGCCCGGCGACCGCGGCGAGGGCCGCGCCGCCGACGGTCAGCACGCGGGCCGCGCGCATCAGGCGGCCCGCCCGCCCCAGCCGGTACGGCTCGCCGGCCAGGCCCAGGCGGCGTTCCATCACCACGCCGGCGACGGTCTCGACGGCGGCCCCCGTCACCGCCACGACGCGGGCCGGAGCCGCCTCGGCGCGGGGCACGGCCAGCATGCCGACGGCGCCCGCGCTGGCCAGCGCGCTCCCGGCGAACAGGAAGGGCAGCTCCCGGTAGGCCTCGTGCCAGGCGGGCACCGCGGTGTCGGCGACCAGCACCGCGGTGTAGGTCGCGGTCAGCGGGCCGGTCAGGCCGGTGGCCAGCACGGCCGCGTCGCCCGCGAGGGGGAGGATTCCGGTCAGCTCGGAGGAGGCGGCGAGCGCCGACAGGCCGCCCTGCGCGGCCAGGATCCAGGAGCCCACGCTCATCGGCGAGGTGGGTTTGAACAGGCGCAGCATGTTGAGGAAGCGTTCGGGCCTGCCGAGCTCGGCGGCGAGCAGGCCGGCGCCGGCGGCCGACCCCACTGCCGCCGCGATCCTGGCGGTGCGGGCGAGCGTCGGGTGCCCGGTGTATCTGGCCATGATCGCCATCACCGACGACGCCCCCGACATTCCGCCCAGGTATAGATATGTCGGCATGTGGGGTTCGTGCCAGATCGGAGCCTTGATCACCGGTCGCCCGTAGTAGGACCGGAACTCGGCCTCCGGCACCACCGCCCGTTCCCGCTTCACCGTCGCACCCTGCTCTCCAGGAAGGCGACCGCCACGGCTCCGGCCAGGGAGACCGCCGCCGCCCCGGCCCAGCGCCACATGGACGGCAGGTCACGGGTGGTGACCACGGGATCCGGCGGCAGGCCGTACACCTCCGGCTCGTCCAGCAGGAGGAAGAACGCGCCCGCGCCGCCCACCCCGTCGTCGGGGCTCTCGCCGTACAACCGAGCCTCGGTGTGACCGTCGGCGTGCAACCCCGCCAGCCGGGCCGCGGCCCGCTCGCGGAGCTCGTCGAGCGGGCCGAACTGGATCGAGTCGGTCGGGCACGCCTTCGCGCAGGCCGGCTCCAGCCCGCCGAGCTGCCGGTCGTAGCACATCGTGCACTTCCAGGCCCGCCCGTCGTCCTGCCTGCGGTCGATCACGCCGTACGGGCAGGCCGGCACGCAGTAGCCGCAGCCGTTGCAGACGTCCGGCTGCACCACCACCGTGTCGAACTCGGTGCGGAACAGCGCGCCGGTCGGGCAGACGTCCAGGCACGCGGCGTGCGTGCAGTGCTTGCACACGTCCGACGACATCAGCCAGCGGTCCACGTCCTCCTCGTGACCGTCCACCCGCACCGCGCGCGTCTGCTCGATGAAGGCCACGTGCCGCCAGGTGCTCGCCCCGAGCGCCCCGGTGTTGTCGTAGGAGGTCGCCTCGAAGACGAAGCCGTCGTCGGGCAGCTCGTTCCACTCCTTGCAGGCCACCTCGCAGGCCTTGCAGCCGATGCAGACGCTGGTGTCGGTGAAGAAGCCCATCCGCTCAGCCATACCGGTACTCCTCCACCAGGTCGAGCAACGCCCGGCCCCTCGGCCGCCTGCCCGGCCGTACATGGCAGGTCATGGCCTTGCTCTCCTGGATGTAGACGTTGGGGTCGAGCACGATCGGCAGCAGGTCGTTGGTGACGTCGCCGGTCACCAGGCCACCGCTGCCCCACCCCCAGTGGTAGGGCAGGCCGACCTGGTGGATCACCCTGTCCTGGACGCGCAGCGGCCGGACCCTGCCCGTGACCAGCACCCTGGCCTCGATCACGGCCCGGCTGGTCACGATCGTCGCCCAGCCGCCGTTGGCCAGCCCGACCTCGGCGGCGAGCTGGGGTGACACCTCGCAGAACAGCTCCGGCTGCAGCTCGGCGAGGTAGGCCAGCGGCCGGCTCATGGCGCCCGCCGTGTGGTGCTCGGTGAGCCGGTACGTGGTCAGCACGTACGGGAACCGCGGCGACTCCGGCGGGTTGTAGGGGCTCTCCGGACGGTGGTAGATCCGGCGCGCCGGGTTGGCCTGCTGGTGGTAGAGCGGGTTGTGGAGCGGCGACTCGTGCGGCTCGTAGTGGGCGGGCATCGGCCCGTCGGCCAGGCCCGCCGGCGCGAACAGCCAGCCCTTCCCGTCCGACTGCATGATGAACGGGTCGGTTCCGGCCAGCGCGTCCTCGGCCTTGGCGCCCTCGGGCGGCAGGTAGCCGGGCGGTTTGCCCTTCTCGAAGTCGGGCACGTCGTGTCCGGTCCACTCGCCGCGCTCCGCGTCCCACCAGAGGTAGGCCTTGCGTTCGCTCCACGGCCGGCCTTCGGGGTCGGCGGAGGCCCGGTTGTAGAGGATCCGGCGGTTGGCGGGCCAGGCCCAGCCCCATTCGAGCGCCGCGGGCGACTGCTCGCGTCCCGGCCGGCGGCGGGCCGCCTGGTTGACCTCGTCGGCGTAGACCCCGCAGTAGATCCAGCAGCCGCACCGGGTGGAGCCGTCCGGCCTGAGCTGGGTGTAGGCCGACAGCGCCCGCCCGTCGGGGCCGACGCCGCCGATCTCGCGCAGCACGGCCGCCGCCGACGGCTCCGCGTGCTCGCCCTCCTCCGGGTAGTCCCAGGTCAGCTCGCGCAGCGGCCGGTCGATCTCGTCGCCGGTCAGCCGCTGCCTGATCCGCTTGCCGAGGTGGTAGTAGAACCACAGGTCGCTCCGGCAGTCGCCCGGCGGGTCGAGCGCCTTCTCCCGCCACTGCAGCAGCCGCTGCGTGTTGGTGAACGTGCCCTCCTTCTCGACGTGGCTCGCCGCGGGCAGGAAGAACACCTCGGTGGCGATGTCCTCGGTGCGCAGCTCGCCGGTCTCCAGCTCGGGCCCGTCCCGCCAGAAGGTCGCCGTCTCCACCAGCGTCAGGTCGCGCACCACCAGCCAGTCGAGGTTGGCCAGGCCGAGCCGCTGCGCCCGGCCGCCGGAGGAGCCGACCGCCGGGTTCTCCCCTGTCACGAAGTAGCCCTTCACCGTGCCGTCGATCTGGCCCATCACGGTCGTGTAGTGGCCGTGGTCGCCGGTCAGGCGCGGCAGGTAGTCGAAGCAGAAGTCGTTCTCCTCGGTGGCGGCCTCGCCCCACCACGCCTTGAGCAGGCTCACCAGGTAGGAGCGCCGGTTGCCCCAGAAGCCGGTCTCGCCGCCCTCCCGCTCCAGGTAGTCGTCCAGGCCCTCGTGCCGGTGGGCGTGGGGCATGGACAGGTAGCCGGGCAGGAGGTTGAACAGGGTCGGGATGTCGGTCGAGCCCTGGATGCTGGCGTGCCCGCGCAGCGCCAGGATGCCGCCGCCGGGCCGTCCCATGTTGCCCAGCAGCAGCTGGAGGATCGAGGCGGTGCGGATGTACTGCGCGCCGACCGTGTGCTGGGTCCAGCCGACCGAATACACCCAGACGGTGGTCCGCTCCCGGCCGGAGTTGGCGGTGATCGCCTCGGCCAGCTCGGCGAAGTCGGTCTCCGGGATGCCGCACAGCCGCTCCACCAGCTCCGGGGTGTAGCGGGCGAAGTGCCGCTTGAGGATCTGGTAGACGCAGCGTGGATGGGTCAGCGTCGGATCCGTCCGGGGCGCGGGGTGCGCGCCGGCTCCGCCCGCGCCGAACCGCTCGGCTCCCGCGGCCTCCGTCTGGCGCCGCGCGCTCTCCCCCCGCTCGTCGGCCTCCCCTCCGGCGCCGTCCTCGTACGACCAGCTCGCTGGGTCGTACGTACGCGTCTCCGGGTCGAAGCCGGAGAACAGCCCGTCGAGGTCCTCGGTGTCGCGGAAGTCCTCCGACACGATGGTCGCGGCGTTGGTGTAGGCCAGTACGTACTCACGGAAGTCCAGGCCGTTGCCCAGCACGTGGTTGATCAGCGCGCCGAGCAGCACGATGTCGCTCCCCGCGCGGATCGGCAGGTAGCTGTCGGCCAGCGCGCTGGTGCGGGTGAACCGTGGATCCACGTGAAACACCTTCGCCCCGCGCGCCTTGGCCTCCATCACCCACTGGAACCCGACGGGGTGGCATTCGGCCATGTTGGAGCCCTGGATGACGATGCAGTCCGCACCCGCCAGGTCCTGCTGGTAGGTGGTCGCGCCGCCACGCCCGAAGCTGGCCCCCAGACCGGGGACGGTGGAGGAGTGTCAAATGCGCGCCTGGTTCTCCACCTGGATCGCGCCGAGGGCGGTGTAGAGCTTCTTCATCAGGTAGTTCTCTTCGTTGTCGAGCGTCGCCCCGCCCAGGCCGGCGATGCCCATGGTGCGGCGCACGACCTTGCCCTCGTCGGTCTGCTGCCACGTCTCCCGCCGGGTCCGCAGCACCCGATCGGTGATCATCTCCATCGCGGTCTCGAGGTCGAGCGGCTCCCACTCGGTGCCGTAGGGCCGCCGGTAGAGCACGTGGGTCTGGCGGCCCGGATGGGTGACGAGTTGCTTGCTGGCCGAGCCCTTGGGGCAGAGCCGGCCGCGGGAGATGGGTGAGTCGGGGTCGCCCTCGATCTGGCTGACCCGGCCGTCCTTGACGTAGACGAGCTGACCGCAGCCGACCGCGCAGTAGGGGCAGACGGACCGGGCGACCGTGTCGGCCCGCTCGGTGCGCGGGCGCAGGGCATCGGTGCGCGCCGACCGCGCGGCGTCTCTCCTGCCGTCCTCGCCCAGGAGCTGCCGGATCACCGGCCACCGGGAAAACAAGCCCCTACCTGCCACGATACGGTTGCTGCCCCCATCTGCCGGGGTTAATCGCCGCCCGGCAGACGCAGCCGCCTGAGCAAGAGCGCGTTGACCGCGACGAGAACGCTGGACCCGGACATCGACAGGGCCGCGATCTCGGGGCGCAGCACCAGGCCGAACGCGGGCTGGAAGACACCGGCCGCGATGGGCAGCGCGACGGCGTTGTAGCCCACCGCCCAGGCGAGGTTCTGGCGCATCTTGCGCAGGGTCCCCCGGCCGATGGCCAGCGCGACGGGCACGTCCAGCGGGTCGGAGCGCATCAGCACCACGTCGGCGGTCTCGATCGCGACGTCGGTGCCCGCGCCGATCGCGATGCCCACGTCGGCCTGGGCGAGGGCGGGCGCGTCGTTGACGCCGTCGCCGACCATGGCCACCTTGCGTCCGCCGCGCTGGAGCTCGGCGATCCTGGCCGCCTTGTCTCCGGGCAGGACCTCGGCCATGACGGTGTCGATGCCGAGGCGCTCGGCGATCCGGCGGGCGGTGGCCTCCGTGTCGCCGGTCAGCATGATCACCTCCATGCCGGCCTCGTGCAGCGCGGTGACCGCCGCCGCGGAGGTCTCACGTGGCGCGTCGGCGATGCCGATGACGCCGGCCGCCCGCCCGTCGACGGCGGCGATCACCGCCGTACGTCCGCCGGCGGTGAGCTCGTCTCGCCGGGCGGCCAGGGCGCCGAGCTCGACGCCCTCCTTCTCCATGAGCCGCCGGTTGCCGACGACGACTCGGTGGTCTCCGACCCGGGCGACGGCGCCATGGCCCGGGATGTTCTCGAACTTCTCGGCTCGCGGGACCGGGCCGGGGACGTGGCGGACGATGGCCTCGGCCAGCGGGTGCTCCGACTCGCGCTCGACGGCGGCGACCAGGCGCAGCAGCTCACCCTCGTCGAACCCGTCGGTGACCACGTCGGTGACCTCGGGCTCGCCCCTGGTCAGGGTCCCGGTCTTGTCCATGACCACGGCCTGGACGCGTGCGGCGGTCTCCAGGGCCATCGCGTTCTTGAACAGCACGCCGCGCCCGGCCCCCATCCCGGTGGCCACCATGATGGCGGTGGGCGTGGCCAGGCCCAGCGCGTCGGGGCAGGTGATGACCACCACGGTGATCGCGAACAGCACCGCCGTGCCGGCCGTGGCCCCGCCCAGCAGCCAGGCGACGAACGTCAGCGCGCCGCCGACGAGCGCCACCAGCACCAGCCAGAAGGCCGCTCGGTCGGCCAGCCGCTGCCCGGGCGCCCTGGAGTTCTGCGCCTCCTGGACCAGCCGGACGATCTGTGCGAGCGCGGTGTCGGAGCCCACCTTGGTGGCCCGCACCCGCAGCGTGCCGTTTCTGTTGATGGTCGCGCCGACGACCTCGGAGCCGGGAGCCTTGTGCACCGGCAGGCTCTCGCCGGTGACCATCGACTCGTCCACCTCGCTCTCGCCTTCGACGACCTCGCCGTCGACCGCGATCTTCGAGCCAGGGCGGATCAGCATCAGGTCTCCGACCACGACCTCGGAGGTGGGAATCTCCACCTGCTCGCCGTCGCGGATCACCACCGCTCTGGGCGGGGCCAGATCGAGCAGCGCCCGGACCGCGTCGTTCGCGCCGCCCCGGGCCCGCATCTCGAACCAGTGTCCGAGCAGCACGAAGGTGGCCAGCATCGTGGCGGCCTCGTAGAACACCTCGCCGCCGCCGGTGAGCGTGATGTAGACCGAGTAGAGCCAGCCGGCCCCGATCGCCACGGCGACCAGCACCATCATGTCCAGCGTGCGCGCCCGCAACGCGCGGACCGCGCCGGCGAAGAAGATCCACGAGGAGTAGAAGACCACCGGGAGGCTGAGCAGCAGCGCCCACACGTCCTCGCGCAGGCCGAACGGCACCGGCATGCCCAGGCCGAACATCTCGCGGCCCATCGGCGACCAGATCATGATCAGCAGCGACATCACGGCGGCGACCAGGAACCGGTTGCGCATGTCGGCTGCCATCGCCGCCATCGACATGTCGCCGTGCCCGTGATGCCCGTGATGCCCGTCGTGCCCGCCGCGATCTTCGCGCTCTCCGTGGTCTTCGTGCTCTCCGTGGTCTTCGCGCTCTTCGTGGTCTTCGTGCTCTTCGCGCTTTTCTTGGCCCATCACCTCGTGCGGGGACGGAGCGTGCTCCTCGTGGCCCGGCACCGCCGTACGGCGGGACGCGGGCCGTGTTTCCCGGTCGGCCCGTCTGTCCAGAACCGCCGTCGCGCCCGTCTCCTGAACGGCCGTAGTGTCCGGGTGATCCCGCTCCCCACCCGGAGGGTCGGGTTCGGCCATCGGGTCACAGATGTGCGCGGGAACCGACTGCCCCGCGCAGTGATAGCCGCACTCCCGAACCCAGCGGCGCAGGTCGGCCACCGAGGTCACCCGGGGATCGAACACCACGGTCGCCGCCTGCGCGACGGGGTTCACCTCCACGTCGAGCACACCGGGACGCCGCCGCAGGACCTTGTCCACCACCGCCCGCTCCGAGGCCCGATACATGCCGCGCACGTCGAGCACCGCCGTGCTCCGGTCCTTGAACTCCTCCGTGACCATGGCTGCCTCCATCCGGGTCCAGGGATGCCTACCCATCGGGCGGCAAAAGATCGACCATGGCAAATAGTAGTAAGCATCAGGCTAGATGCCTACAAACACCAACCATGATGGCGTAAGAACTGCTGCTCAAGGTTCGCCAGCCTAGCCGATCCACAACTATGCTCCATAGTGGTCAGGTCCCGCATCGGCGGCCGGGCGCGCCTCCGAGGCGCCGAGCCCGCCGTCAGGGCCCAGAACCGCTCCGTCCCCCGCCGTCACCTGGCCACACATCTACGATCGTCGGTAGCATTGAAATGATTCGCAGACTCGCAGGTGGGAGGGCTTCGCATGACGCGTGGTTTGGGCGAGCTGGAGTCCACGATCATGGATCGCATGTGGTCCTACCACCGGCCGGCGTCGGTCCGCGACGTGCTCGAGGACCTACGCCGGGAGCGGGAGATCGCCTACACGACCGTGATGACCGTGATGGACAAACTCCACACCAAGGGGCTGCTCAGGCGCGAGCCGGTCGGCAAGGCCTACATTTACCGGCCGGTCTCCTCGAAGGCGGCCTACACCGCCGAGCTGATGCGCGAGTCCCTGGCCAGAAGCGGCAACCAGGCCGCGACCCTGGTGCACTTCCTGGAGCAGCTGACTCCCGAGGAGGCGAGCGCCCTGGAGGCGGCGCTGCAGGTGTTCCCACCCAAGGGCCGCACATGACGGTGGCGGCCGTTCTGGCGCTCTACGCGGTCATCGCCGCGACCGTCCTCCCACGGTTGCTGACCCGCGCGCACTGGACCGAGCGCGCGCCTCGGCTGGCGATCGTCCTATGGCAGGCGGCGTGCGCCTCCGTGATCGGCTCCCTCCTGCTGGCCGCCTTCGCGATGGCCGTCCCCGCATCGGTGATCGGCCACGGCTTGGCGGAGTTCTTCGTGGCATGTGCCGCACTGCTGGCGCATGGGGCGGGCGTGAGCGCGACGGCCACGGGCATCGCCCTGGTCGTGACCGGTGCGCTGATCGCCCGGCTCGTCCACTGCGCCGCCGTGGTTCTGGTCAGGGCCCGTTCGGAGCGACGCCGCCATGCGGAGATGCTCACCCTGCTCGGCCGGCACGATGGCCGGCTCGACGCGATCGTCGTCGACTACGACGAGCGGCTGGCCTACTGCCTTCCCGGCAGGCACGGCAGGGCGGTCATCACCACGGGCGCCCTGCGCAACCTGACTCCCGAGCAGGCCGCCGCCGTGCTCGCGCATGAGCGGGCCCACCTGCGAGGCCGTCATCACCTCGTCCTCGCCGGAGCGGAGGCCCTCGCCAGAGCCCTCCCGCGCGTTCCGCTGTTCGAGCAGTCCAGAGTCGAGCTCGCCCGGCTCGTCGAACTTCTCGCCGACGACCTGGCGGCCCGCCGCCATCCTCGCGTCCTCATCGCGGCCGCGCTGGTCCGGCTGGCCACGGGAGGCGTGCCCGCCTTCGCCCTGGGCGCGGGCGGCGAGACCGCCCTGGCTCGCGTACGGCGCATGCTCAATCCCCAGGCGCCGCTCGACCGCGCCCAACGCGTGGCCGGATTGCTCGCGGTCGGGTCGCTGCTGGCGGGACCGGCCGTGGTGGCTCTCGCCCCCGGCCTCGGCTCCTTCCTCGTACACCACTGCCATCAGTTCCTCGGCATCTGACCCATCTACGAGGGCACATAGTAGGACGGCTAGACTGGCGTGGCCACGAGTCCCCGAACAAGGTCGTCCTCATGGGTGAAATCCATTCCCGGCTCCGCGCGGCAGCCGCGGCGGCGGTGCTGCTGCTCGCCACGGCGGCCTGCGGCCAGACGCAGGCACCGGCGAGCGCCGGGCGACAGGACCCCGGCATCGGGCACATACACGGCCTGGGCGTCGATCCCGCCGATGGGGCGATCTACGTGGCGGGCCACTACGGATTGTTCAGGGTGAGGAGCGACGGGGCCGCCGACCGCGTCGCCGACCGTATCCAGGACTACATGGGATTCACCGTGGTCGGGCCCAGGACGTTCCTGGCCAGCGGCCATCCGGCGGCGGACTCTCCCGGCGAGTCCCCGCACCTCGGCCTGATCCGCACCACCGACAGTGGGCGGACATGGACGACGGTGTCCGAAGAGGGCGTGGCCGATTTCCACACGCTGCACGTGGCCGGTGACACCATCTACGCCTTCGACACCCAGTCCGGGCGGCTGCGCCGGAGCGCCGATGGAGGTCAGAGCTGGATCCCGGGAGCTGAGGAGCCCATGATCGACCTCGCCGTGAGCACCGACGATCTCACCAGGGTCCACGCCACCACCCCACAGGGGCTGAAGGTCAGCGGCGACGGCGGAATGGAGTTCAAGAAGGTGGCGAACGCCCCACTTCTCACCCATATCGACTACCCGGCCGGAGACGTACTGATCGGTCCGGACACAAACGGTCAGATCCACACCAGTCGCGACGGCGGCCGCACCTGGGAGGGCGGCGGCAAGCTGCCCGGCCCCGCCGCCGCCTTCACCGCCGTCGACGCGCGCCGGCTGCTCACCGCCACCGAGGACGGCGCGGTCCTGGAGTCGAGAGACGGCGGCGAGAGCTTCACCGTGATCTTCACGCCCGCGCACGATTGACGCCCGGCGGCGTGGCCGAACGCCGAGTGCCCCGCGGAGGGGCACCCGGCACCGGAGCTCAGAGACGGTCGACGATCTTCCGCAACTGCTCCACCTCGGCCCGCTGAGCCGTCTCGATGCCCCTCGCGAGGGCCTTGGCCTCGGTGTCGGCGCCTTGCGCCTGCTCGATCTGGGCCATCTCGATCGCGCCCTCGTGGTGAGCGATCATGAGCTGCGCGAACCGCTTGTCGAACGCGGCGCCCTTGACCGTCTTGAGGTCGTTCATTTCCTCGCCGGACATCATCCCCGGCATGCCGTGGTCCATGGCGCCGGCGGACTCGGGCCTGCCCCAGGTCTTCAGCCAGCCCCGCATGGTCTGGATCTCCGGGTCCTGGGCGGCCTTGATCTTCGCGGCCAGGTCCCTGACCTCGGCGTCGGCGGCACGGGTTTCGGCCAGCTCGGCCATTTCGACGGCCTGCTGATGATGCGGGATCATCATCTGCGCGAACATCACGTCGGCGTCGTTGAATGACTCGCCCGGCTGAGCGCCGGCGGTCGTGGTGGCCGGAGCATCGCTCCGCATGGCGGGCATGTCGTGCCCGGCCGGTGAGTTGTCGCCGCCACCGCAGGCGGTGAGCAGGACCAGCGCTCCGGCTCCCATGGCCGCGGCGCGCGAGATGCGCTGGACGATCGATCGGTTGGTGAACATGAATAACTCCTCGTGACGGATGTGTGCCTAGCCGTGATCGTGAGATCGATCGGCTATATGCGCAGCACCGACACGCGGGTGAGCCGGAGCGCCATGATCTGCGGGGACGGCCGGGTGATTCGCGGCGTGGCGAGCCCCGGCGCTCCCGTCTCCTCCCGGCGATGCGGACATGCCCGCACAACCGCGACGAGGAGGAGGACGAACGAGGTCAGGACGGCCAGGCACACGGCACCTGGATCGAGGTCGGGCAGGCGCTCACCGGCGGGGCGCGTGTCCCCCGCGACCGGTGAAGGCGTGCCCACGCCGTGCGTCGGCTCCGCGACCTCATGCTGACGCTGGTGGGAGCCGGGCTGGTGGGAGCCGGAATGCCCGAGGGTGTGCATCCCGACGACGCCGACGCAGAGCAGCACGAGCAGCATCCACCGCGACACGCGGCGGCGGCCGAAAGCTCGTCCACCCATCCGTTCCCCACACAGACGCGAGATTGTCGCTATCGACGATAGTAGACAGGGCGGGCATTCACGCACTCCACGCACCCGTGGCGGTGCCATTCCTCAAGATGATTCAGACTTCGTCCTGCTTGGAGGCGTCGCGCGTCGATAGGGCACCGCCGACGTTCTGATCGCCGACCTACGATCGCCGCTAGCATCCGAGTGACGCCCAGGGCCCCGACCGTCAAGGCGTGCGACGCCTCAAGTCTGCCCGGTCCGTACGGAGACCGTCACCGAGCCGCCGCCCCGGTCCGACAGCCGGCCGAAGGAGAGCGTGAGCTTCGCGCCGGTCGTCGCGCGCGTCAGGAGCCGGTGCCCGCGGGTCACCCCGGCCACCGGCCGGTCCCAGGTCACGGTCAGCTCGCCCAGGTCGCGCCGGGGGTCCGACACGGTCAGCGTGGCCGTGCCGTCGTCGCGTTCGCGGACGAGCACCGCGCACGGAGCGTCGGCGGTCAGCCCGCCGGCGGCGCCCTCGTTCCAGAAGTTGACGGCGGTGATCCCGAGCGACGGGATGTGCACCCCCTGCCGCCGGGCGGTGTTGACCAGCACCCGTGCCCACCCCGAGTCGGCGGCGCGGGCCCGCGTCTCGGCCAGGCCGGCTCCCGGCAGCAGCAGGTAGACGTAGCCCGCCGAGGCGGGATCGACGCCGTGGTCGAGCCAGAGGGTCACGTAGGTGCGGCGCTCCGGGGCGGTGCCGCGCGCCTCGCGCAGCGTGCGCAGGCGGTCGCCGCCGGGCAGGACGTAGCCGCCGTGCCCCTCCAGGTGCGCCCAGCGCCCGGCCGCGTCCACGGTGGGGAACGCGTCGGTCCGGCGGTTGTCCACGATGGTCTCGACCGGCACGCCGTCCTCCGCCGAGATGCCCGCGCCCAGGCAGACCACGGCGTCGTCGAGGAAGAACCACGACTTGAACGCCTCCATCGTGCTCTCCAGGCCGTTCAGGTGCTGGCCGACCGTCGCGTACGTGCCGTCGGTGGCGCCGCCCACCCAGCGGCCCGGCGGGCAGGTGTCGCCCCAGCCCTTGCCGGCGCCGTCGGGCAGCCGCCTGGTGGAGACCGTCGTGCCCGGCAGGCGGTAGGGGTCGACCGTGGACCAGAACGCGTCGGAATACTGGTCGCCGTGGCCTTCGGCCCACCAGTAGAGCATCCCGGAGCCGGTGTGCCAGCCGCGTAGGTTCTCGCCGTTGCCGTGCTCGTAGTGGCCGATCCGGTAGGAGGCCATGCTGAGCCCGGCGCACCAGCCCGGCCCGCGGTGCACGGCGCGGGCGCTCATCGCGAGCAGCCGGTGCCCCACGGGCTCGGCGACCGCGGGGATCGCGCCGTCGTCCAGGATCGCGGCCAGCCGGGCGTGGAACCCCAGGTCACCGGCTTCCGCCGCGTCGAGCATGGGCTGGTGGGTGTTCCGCGCCGCCCACCCCTTGACCATGGCCTGCCAGCGGGCCCGTTCGGCGGCGGTGGCGGTCTCCGCGAGGAGCAGGATCGCGGCGGCGATCGCGCGTCCCCTCCGGTGGTCGCCGTACGGGTGCCTGCCGATCGCCCTTCCGCTGACGAGGTCCATGCACAGGCCGTCGTGGACGACGGGCGCGAACGACTTCTCGACCGAGTCGTAGACGACCTGCCGGTCCGGGTCGGTGATCTCCCACGGTGAGCCGCGCAGCACCGCGAACAGCGTCGCCAGCCCGCCCAGCAGCACCGCCCCGTAACCGCCCTGGTAGGGGACGAACGTGTGCTGGACGAACGAGCCGTCCCGGTAGTGACCGTCGCCCTCGGAGACGTACGGGAAGGTCGGGGAGAGCGCCGAGGCGGCCGTCGCGGCCCGGTCGGGGTCGGCGGTGAGGACGGCGCGCAGCAGCAGCACCGTGCACAGGTCCACCCGGTTGGCCCCGGTGCTGGTGCCGCTGTAGTCGTCCAGGCGGCACTCGGGGACGAAGTGGTCCACCGCCTCCACCAGCGCCGCGCGCTGCCGCTCCGTCAGGTGGGGGCCGATGAGCACGGCCGCGTCGAGGA
Source organism: Nonomuraea sp. NPDC048916 (assembly GCF_040649575.1). Lineage (NCBI taxonomy): Bacteria > Bacillati > Actinomycetota > Actinomycetes > Streptosporangiales > Streptosporangiaceae > Nonomuraea > Nonomuraea sp. NPDC048916. Next base: position 176,447 of record NZ_JBEZFS010000007.1, on the reverse strand, counting down.
GCCGCTTGGGGGCGCCGATCTCCCAGCTCCACCAGTTGCCGGTCGCCTTCGCGCCCGCCCGGTAGACCCGCCGCCGGAAGTGGTCGATGCCGGCCGCGACGGCCCTGGCCAGGTCCACGTCGCCGGTCAGGCCGGTCCCGGGCAGGGCGAACGCGCGCGCCATGGTCCGCAGCCGCGCCGGGGTGTCGAGAAAGGAGGGGAAGAGGAGGTCGGGCCAGAGCGACGTCCGGCTCGGCGCCATCAGGTCGCGGTAGGCCGCCGCCGTCGAGCCCAGCCTGGCCAGCCGCGTCCGGTACGGCTCCGCCGCCGCGTCGAACCTCGACCCCGCCGTCACGTCCCGCCACCGGCGGCGCAGCCGTTCGAAGGACTCCTCCCAGGAGTGGGCGCCCTGTCCTGAGACCATCGTCCCGGCCGCGGCGGCACCACTGAGCTGGAGAAATAATCGCCTGGAATACCCCGTCACGCCTTGATTATGGCTGTGTGGGGTTTGCGGCGCGCTCTGTGTGGATGTGCCGGTCAGGGGAAGGAGGACGGGAGAACTATCACGGGAGAGATGATGCGCTCCTCCATCAAGCTGGGCCGGATCGGCGGAGTGCCGGTCGGCCTCAACGTCAGCGTGCTCGTCATCGTCGTGATCCTGGTGGTCGGGCTGGCCTTCGGGCGGTTCCCGGTCGCCTTCCCGGGTCACTCGGTGGCGGTCTACGTGATCGCCGCGCTCATCACGGCGGTGCTGTTCCTGGCCTCGCTGCTGGCCCACGAGATGGCCCACGCCCTGGTCGCCAAGAGGCACGGCATCGAGGTGGCGGGCATCACGCTGTGGCTGCTCGGCGGCGTGGCCAGCCTGCGGGGTCAGGCCCGGACGCCGGGCGCCGACCTCTGGATCGCCGCCGTCGGGCCGTTCACCAGCCTGGTCGCCGGAGCGGTGTTCGGCCTGGTGGCCTGGCTGAGCTCGGCGGTCGGCGGCACTCACCTGCTCACCGGCATGTTCGCCTACCTGGCCGGGATCAACGTGCTGCTGGCCGTCTTCAACCTGATCCCGGCCGCGCCGCTGGACGGCGGGCGGGTGCTCCGCGCGGTGCTGTGGAAGTGGCGGGGAGACCAGGTCAATGCCGCGATCACCGCGGCCCGCGCCGGCCGGGTCTTCGGTTACGCGCTCATCGCCCTGGGCTTCGCCCAGGTCGTCACCGGCCTGGGCTTCCAAGGGCTGTGGCTGGCCCTGATCGGTCTGTTCCTGGTGAACGCGGCCAGCGCCGAGGAGCAGCAGACCGTGGTCGGCGCCGCCCTGCACGGCATCCGGGTGGATCAGGTGATGACACCGCACCCCGTCGCGGCGCACCCCGACGAGACCGTCGCCGCCCTGATCGAGCAGGTGGTGATGGTCTCCCACCTGTCGACCTACCCGCTGGTGGACGAGCGCGGCGTCTTCGCCGGGCTGGTGACGCTCAACCGGCTCCGCCGGCTGCCCGCCGACCGGCGTGCCTCGACCCGGCTGCGGGACGTCTCCTGCCCGCCGGACCAGGTGCCCACGGCGCGGCCGGACGAGAAGCTGACCGATCTGCTGGTGCGGATGGACGGCTGCGCCGACGGGCGGGCGGTCGTCCTCGACAGCGCCGGCCGCCTGCTCGGGCTGATCACGCCCAGCGACATCAGCCGGATGGTGCAGACCGCCGACCTGCGGCCCCACCGGCCGGGTGGCGCCGACCTGGCACCCCCGTACGCCGACCACCCCCGCACCTGAGCCTCCGCCTCACGGCTGGAAGCGGTAGCCCATGCCGGGTTCGGTGATCAGATGGGCCGGGCGGGCCGGGTCCCGCTCCAGTTTGCGGCGCAACTGGGCCATGTACTGGCGCAGGTAGTGGGTCTCCTTGACGTACTGGGCGCCCCAGACCTCGGTGAGGATCTGCCGCTGGCTGATCAGCTTGCCGGGATGGCGGAGCAGCAGCTCCAGGATGTGCCATTCGGTGGGCGTCAGCCGTACGTCGCCGGAGATCGTCTTGCCGGCCAGGTCCACCACGTGGGCGCCGAGCCGGACGCGAGCGAGCTCCGGCTCCTGGGCGCTCGTCCGGCGGGTGACGGCGCGGATCCGGGCGAGCAGCTCGTCGATGCCGAACGGCTTGGTGACATAGTCGTCGGCCCCCGCGTCGAGCGCCTCGATCTTGTCCCTGCCGCCGGCCCGGCCGGACAGCACGATGATCGGCACACTGGTCCAGCCGCGCAGGCCGTGGATGACCTCCACGCCGTCGAGGTCGGGCAGGCCGAGATCGAGGATGATCAGGTCGGGATGCCAGTCGGCGGCCTCGCGCAGTGCCGTGCCACCGTCTGCGGCGACCGCGACCTCGTACTGCCGGGCCGCGAGGTTGATCCGGAGCGCCCGCAGGATCTGGGGTTCGTCGTCGACGACCAGCACGCGGGTCACGTGGACACCGCGCCCGTCGCGACGGGCAGTGTCAGGACCATGGTGAGCCCTCCGCCGGGCGTCTCATCAGGCACGAGGGTGCCGCCCATGGCCTCGGCCAGCCCTCGGGAGAGCGCCAGGCCGAGACCGACGCCCGAGTGGTTGTCGCGGTCGCCGAGCCGCTGGAACGGCAGGAAGACCCGGTCGTGAGCCTCGGGCGGGATGCCGGGGCCGCGGTCGATGACGCGGATCTCGACCTGGCCGGCGTACTGGCTGGCGGTGATCAGCACCTGCTCGCCGGGCGGGCTGTAGCGCGCCGCGTTGGCCATCAGGTTGACCAGCACCCGCTCCAGCAGCGCCGGGTCGGCGAGGACCTCGGGCAGCCCGGCCGGAACCTCGCCCTCGACGTGGTCGCGGACCGGTCCGAGATCGTCGATCGCCCGGGGCAGGACCTCCTCGACGAGGACGGGCTGGAGGTCGGCCCCCAGCACCCCGGCCTGCAGGCGGCTCATGTCGAGCAGGTTGACCACGAGCCGCTCCAGCCTGTCCAGCGACTCCTCGGCGGTGTCCAGCAACTCCGCGCGATCGCGCTCCGACCAGTCGATGCCGGTGTTGCCCAGGCTCTCCACCGCCGCCTTGGCCGCGGCCAGCGGGCTGCGCAGGTCGTGGCTGACGGCCGCGAGCAGCGCAGTGCGCATCCGGTCCACCTCGGCCAGCGGTTTGGCCTGGTTGACCTCCTCTTCCAGGCGTCGCTGGCGCAGCGCCACGGCGGTCTCGGCGGCGAACGCCTCCAGCACGCGCCGGTCGGCGGCCTCGGTCAGCCGCCCGCGCGCCGCGAGGACCAGGTCGTCGTCGATCACCACGTCGGTGTCGGCGGCGTCCGGGCAGGTGGCCGGGGGGCCGCCCGACGTGGCCACGATCCGCCACGCCCCGGGCTCGGACCGGTCGTCGGGGCTCGGCTCACCGACCCGCTCCAGCAGTGTGACCGATCCCAGCCCGAACGTCTCCCGCATCCGGGCGAGCAGCGACGGCACCGCGGCCTGGCCGCGCAGGACATGACCGGCCAGGGCGGACAGCAGCTCCGCCTCCGCACCGGCGCGCGCGGCCTCCCTCGTCCGCCGGGCCGCGATGTCCACGATCACGCTCACCGCGGCGGCGACCAGGACGAACACGACCAGCGCCAGGAAGTTCTCGGGATCGTAGATGGTGAACTCACCGGACGGCGGCGTGAAGAACCAGTTGAGCAGGAGCGACCCGCCGACGGCCGCGGTCACCGCCGGCCACATGCCGCCCACCAGCGCCACTCCGACGACCATGAGCAGGAACAGCAGGATCTCGCTGGGCAGCGCCAGCCCTTCGGCGAACGGCGTCAGCGCCGCGGTCAGCGCGGGCATCCCGGCGACCGCCATGGCCCACCCGGCCAGCCGCCGCCTGCGCGTGAGCGCCGCCCGGGAACGCGACCGACGGGTGCCGACCCTGGCCACCTCCGCATGGGTGATCATGTGCACGTCGATGGAGCCGGACAGCGCCGTGGTGGTGACGCCCACCCCGCGCGAGAAGACCTGGGCCAGCCGTCCTCTCCTCGACGCGCCGAGCACGAGCTGGGTGGCGTTGACGCCGCGGGCGAAGTCGAGCAGGGCGCGCGGGATGTCGTCGCCGACGACCTGGTGGTAGGTGCCTCCCATGCTCTCGACCAGGGTGCGCTGGCGGGCCAGGTTGGCCGGATCGCCTCCGGCCAGCCCGTCGGCGCTGGTCACGTGCACCGCGATCAGGTCGGCGCCCTTGTTCCTGGCGGCGATCCGGGCGGCGCGGCGGACCAGCGTGTCGCCTTCGGGGCCGCCGGTCAGCGCGACCACGACGCGTTCGCGGGTCTCCCAGGTGCCGGCGATGCCGTGCTCGGCCCGGTAGCGGTCGAGCTGGTCGTCGACCTTGCCGGCGACCCAGAGCAGGGCCAGCTCGCGCAGCGCGGTGAGATTGCCCACGCGGAAGTAGTTGGCGAGCGCGGCGTCGAGCTTCTCCGGGGCGTAGACGTTGCCGTGGGACATGCGGCGGCGCAGCGCCTCGGGCGACATGTCGACCAGCTCGACCTGGTCGGCCCGCCGTACGACCTCGTCGGGGACCGTCTCGCGCTGCGGGACGCCGGTGATCTCCTGGACGACGTCGTTGACGGACTCCAGGTGCTGGATGTTGACCGTGGAGACGACGTCGATCCCGGCGTCGAGGATCTCGTCGATGTCCTGCCAGCGCTTGGGGTTGGCCGAGCCGGGCACGTTGGTGTGGGCCAGCTCGTCGATCAGGGCGATCTTCGGGGCGCGCTCGATGACCGCCTCGACGTCGAGCTCGGTGAAGGTGGCCCCCCGGTGGACCATGGTCCTGCGGGGGATGATCTCCAGGCCCTCCAGCAGCTCGGCGGTGCGGGCGCGGCCGTGGGTCTCGACGAAACCCACGACCACGTCCCTGCCGCGCTCGCGCGCCCTGCGGGCCTCGCTGAGCATGGCGTAGGTCTTGCCGACCCCGGGGGCGGCCCCGAGGTAGACCCGCAGGCGGCCCCTGGTCATGAACGGTCGAGCCCCGATCCGCTGGCGGTCACCGCGTCGGCAGGCACCACGGGTGTCCTCGTGTCGCCCCTGACGGGGACCGTCCTGCCTGCCGCATAGTCCTCACCCGGCTCGCCGCATTCCACCTTGAGGCCATGGTAGGTCGTGACGAAGGGAGCCTCGGGGCAGGCCTGGCCGACGCCGCGCTGACCTTCCGGGGCGAGAACAGGACTGCGTACGGCGGGGCAGGGGAAAGGGGACGGATCGGAGAGGATGGGCGGAGCTCTGAGAACGCGACGCGAATCGAGGCACCCATGGCATCGGTCCTGATACTCAACGGCCCGAACCTGAACCTGCTCGGCACCCGCAAGCCCGAGGTCTACGGCTCCACCACGCTGGCCGAGGTGGAGGAGCTGTGCCGGCAGGAGGCCGGGAAACTCGGGCTCGACGTCGACTTCCGCCAGTCCAACCACGAGGGCCAGCTGATCGACTGGATCCACGAGGCGGGCGCCGAGGTGAAGGCCGGCCGGTCCATCGGCGCCGTGTTCAACGCCGGGGCCTACACGCACACCTCGGTCGCCCTGCACGACGCCATCGAGGGCGCCGAGCTGCCGGTGGTCGAGGTGCACATCTCCAACGTGCACCGGCGCGAGCCGTTTCGGCACCACTCCTACCTCTCGCCGGTCGCCCGCGGCATCGTCGTCGGCTTCGGCGTGTACGGCTACGTCCTGGCCATCAACGGCCTCTTCCAGGCGGCCCGCTGACCCGGCGCGCTGACCCGGCGCATCAGGACCGGGCCACGCCACAACCGGGCCACGTCAGGACCGGGGCCGGTCAGAACCGGCGCGTCCGGCGCAGGTCCGGGGGGCGGCCGTCGGGGTCCACGGCCAGCCGGTACAACGGCCTGGCCAGCACCCGGCGCACCCGCCCCAGCTCCGGCCGGGGATGCGGGCGCAGCCGCCCGGGCGGGCGCGGCCCCCGGCGGCCACCGCGATGCCACGACTCCAGCCGCCGCGCGGACTCGGCGAACGCCTCGAAGGCGGCCTTCGGGTCGCACAACTCGTCCACGTCTCCGGGATCGCGGTCGAGGTGCTCGGCGGCCAGCGCGAGCCGCAGCCGCCTGGCGAACACGCGGGCCCCGCGGGGCGGGCGCGGGTCCGGCTCCTCGTCGACGATCGCGCAGCTCAGCTCCGAGTCGTACGTCCACGACCGCAGGTTGACGTTGTCCGAGCCGACGCTCGCCCACACGTCGTCGACCACGCACGCCTTGGCGTGCACGTACACCGGGGTGCCGGCGGGGTTCTCCAGGTCGTAGACCGCGACCCGGCCGCCGCCCGCCCGCCGGAGCCGGCCGAGCGCCTCGCTCCTGCCGATCAGGCTGGCGGGCCCGGCGAGCCAGCCGTCCTGGTCGGGGTGGCGCGGCACCACGATGATCATGCGGAGTCCGGGCTCGCGCTCCAGCGCCTCGGCGAACGGCTCGATCACCTCGGTCGACCACAGGTACTGGTCCTCCAGGTAGACCAGCGAACTCGCCCGGCGCAGCACCTTCTGGTAGGCCCGGGCCACGCTCCGCTCTCCCCTCGGCGCGAACGGATAGGGGCTGCGCCGGTGGGGATAGGTGCGCAGCAGTTGCACGGCGTGCGTGCCGGCGGGCACCGGCGGCGGCCCGGGGCGGGGCAGCGGCGGCACGTCGTCCATCCGCCCCAGGTGGTCGCGTAATCGCCGGAGCGGCTGGCGGGTCGCGGGAGCCGGATCCTCCCAACGCTCGCGGAACACCTTCTCCACCTCGGCCACGGCCGGCCCGTGGATCGCCACCTGGACGTCGTGCCAGGGCGGCCGCTCGCCGTACACAGCGGGCATGGGCGCGACCTGCGGATCGCCGCCGTGCCGGGCGTCGTCGCGGCGGCTGTGGCACAGGTCGATCCCGCCGACGAAGGCCACGTCCCTGGCCGAGCCGGACTCGTGGCGCAGCACGACGAACTTCTGGTGGTGGGACCCGCCGGGCCGCACCCGCGTGTCGAGCACGGCCTGTCCGCCGGCCTCCTCGATGTCCTCGCCCAGGTGCCGGTTCTCCGCGGCGCTGAACCGCAGCAGGTCGAGGTGTGAGCGCCAGAGCAGTCCCCTGACCAGGGCTCCCCGGTGCGCCGCGCGGGCCATCGCGCCGGCCACCCGCGGCCCGCCGTCGCTCAGCCGCTCGTCGGGATCGCCTCGCCAGTCGGCGAACAGCAGCAGGTCGTCCTCGCCGAGCCCGTCCAGGCGCTCCTGGAGCTCGGCGAAGTACGCGGCGCCGTGGACCAGCGGGCGCACCAGGTTGCCCGTCGACCAGGCGGCCAGCCGGGTGGACGGGTTGTCGCGTTCCTCGTCGGTGAGGAACCAGTCCGTGAGCCCCATCCGCTCGCGGCTACCCGGGCGCCGCCGGTTCATGCCTGAGCAGCGACCAGACGGCCTCCGGCGTCAGGGGTGTGCTGGTGACACGGTCGGCGACCTCCGGGAGGGCGGCGGCGACCGCGTTGCCGATGGCGGCCGGCGGCCCGATGGTCCCGGCCTCGCCGGCGCCCTTCATGCCTCCTGGCGTGATCGGCGAGGGCGTCTCCAGCATCACGACGTGGATGTCGGGGATCTCGCGGGTCGTCGGCAGCAGGTATTCGGTGATGGGCTGCCCCTCGTCGGTGTAGACGATCTCCTCCGTCAGCGCCATGCCGATGCCCTGCGCGATGCCGCCGCGGAGCTGGCCTTCGACGATGGCCGGGTTCACCAGCACGCCCGAGTCACCGACCGCCCAGTAGCCCTCCACCTCGACGGCCCCCGTCTCCGGATCGACGGCGACGGCCGCGGCGTGCGCCCCGTAGGCGAAGGTGTAGGCCACCGGGTCGTAGCTGACCCGTTCCTCCAGCCCGGGCGACGTGCCTTCGGGCAGGTCCCAGCCGCGCCACGCCGACGTGGCGATCTCCCGCAGCGTCAGAGCCGTCCGCGGGTCGCCCCTGACCTGTACGGCGGAGCCGACGATCTCCAGGTCGTCCGGGGCGGCCTCCAGCCGGTGGGCCGCGATGGCCACGATCTTGTCCCGGAGCCGCGCCGCGGCCTGCGTGAGCGCTCCCCCGCCCACCACGAGCGAGCGGCTGGCTATGGACCCGATCGAGGAGTAGGGCGTGACCGCGGTGTCGCCGAGCACCACCCGCACCCGCTCGAACGGCACCCCGACCCGGTCGGCGGCGATCTGGGCCAGCGTCGTCTCGATGCCCTGGCCCATCGCCGCCACGCCCGACGAGACCACGACCGAGGCGTCGGGCTCCATCCGCAGCACCGCGGTCTCGTAACCGCCCGCCTGCATGCCGGTGGCCTTCATGTCCATCGACGGGCCCACCCCGGTGGCCTCCACATGGCAGGAGAACCCGATCCCGCGCCGGCGGCCGTCGTCTCGCGCCGGGGGCACGACCAGGTCGCGCAGGGTTCGCAGGGCGAGCGGGTAGTCGCCGGAGTCGTACGGCTGCCAGGTCCGGGTGGTGCAGGGCAGGTCGCCGGGCCCGAGCAGGTTGCGCAGCCGCAGCTCGACGGGGTCGATCCCGAGCCGCCGCGCCGCCTCGTCGACCAGCCGCTCCCGGGTCCAGGTGGCCTCGGGCTGGCCGAAGCCCCGGTAGGAGCCGGTGGGCGTGGTCGTCGTGACGACGCCGCGCAGGCGTACCGCGACCCGGTCGAAGCGGTAGGGGCCGGGCAGCATGACGGCCGTCACCGCGAACGGCGAGATGCCCACGTTGGACGGATGGCCGCCGAGGTCGCCGACCACGTCGGCGTGCAGCGCGACGAACCGCCCGTCCGCGTCGAGCGCCAGTCTCGCCCGGTGCGTGGCGGCCCGCGCCGGCAGCGTGGCGACCAGGCGGTCGCCGGGCGACTCGGTCCAGCTCACCGGGCGGCCCAGGCGCATCGCGGCCAGGCAGACGAGCACCTCGTCGGGGTAGATGTGCTCCTTGCCGCCGAACCCGCCCCCGGCCTCGCGGCTGATCACGCGCACCCTGTCGTGCGTCAGCCCGAGCGCGTCCGCGGCGTGCTCGCGCACGTGGTGCGGGGCCTGCGTGGAGGTGCGGATGGTGAGCTCCGCGCCGTCGAAGGACGCGACGATCCCGCGCGGCTCGATCGGGTGGGGCGACGCCCGGCCGAAGCCGAACGTCAGCTCGACGACGTGCTCCGCCCCGGCGATGGCCTCGTCGCAGTCGGGGTCGCCGAGCACGGAGTCGGTGACCAGGTTCGTGCCCCACTCGGGGTAGAGCAGCGGAGCCCCGGGATCCAGCGCCCGCTCGATCCCGATGACCGCGGGCAGCTCGTCGAACTCGAGGTCGATCAGCCCGGCCGCGTCCGCGGCGGCCTCCCGTGTCTCGGCGACCACCAGGACGAGCGGCTGGCCGGCGTAGCGGACGGTCTCGTCCAGCACCGGATAGGAGGTGTGGCGCTGCCCGGTCGCGAGGGTGACGCAGGGCAGGCGGACGGCGGCCGCGTCGCCCGGGGTGATGACGTCGAGCAGGCCCTCGACCGTCCAGGCCTCCTTGGCGTCGCAGGCGGCCAGCCGCCCGTGGGCGATGGGGCTGCGGACCACGACGGCGTGCGCCGTGCCCGGCAGACGTACGTTGCCGACGTATCCGGCCCGGCCCGTGAGCAGCCGGGCGTCCTCCCTGCGCGGCGTCCTGGCGCCTACCCGTGTGCCGTGTGTGCCCTCAGTCATGGTCCGATTGTGAGCCCCGTCACACGGACGGTCCATACACCTCCGCCCTCGGAGGGCCGCCACCGGCCGCCGCGCCGGCTGCGGCCGGGCCGGTCGCCTCGCTGCACGTCCACAGCCCCGGCCCCGGGCTGGTGGCGCGCTGCCCCGCCTGTGAGGAGGTCGTCCTGCGCCTGGTGCGCGGCCCCGGCGCGGTCTGGCTCGACCTGCGCGGCGCCGTCTCCCTGCGGGTGACCTTGCCGGACTAACGGGAGATCTCGCCGTCCTTACCTGGTCCGAACACCGGCCTTAGTACACTCGGCCAGGTTCAACCGGCCGGCATCCGCACGGAGAGATCTGCACGGAGAGGCTCTCGCCACGGGCGGCGCGCTCGGCCCCGTCCTGTTGGGAGTCACGTGAGCCGCGGGCTTGTCGATGCGCCGCCTTCCCCGTCACCGCACACGTCGCGCCGGACCGGCGGGCGCTGGCTGCGCTGGTCGATCGCGATCGCGGTGACGATCGTCCTGCTGGTCGCGGGTGTCGCGGTCGGCGTCTACGCCAAACTGACCGGCAACGTCAAACACATCGAGGTCACCCCGGACGACCTGGGCGAGACCCGCCCGCCCAAGGTGGCGGGCACGGCGATGAACGTGCTGATCGTCGGCTCCGACCGGCGCGACGGCAGGAACGCCAGATACGGCCGGCTCCCGGGAGAGCGCACCGACACGATCATGCTCGCGCACGTCTCGTCCCACCGCGACCACGCGATGGTCGTCAGCTTCCCCCGCGACTCGCTGGTCCAGCTCCCCTTCTGCCGCGCCAAGGGTTCCCTGCCCGGCCAGCAGCCGCACCTCGGCATGATCAACGAGTCGTTCAACTCCGGCGGCATCACCTGCACCTGGAAGACGATCGAGGCGCTCACCGGCATCCACATCGACCACTTCGTCAAGGTCGACTTCACCGGCTTCAAGAACATGGTCGACGCCGTCGGCGGCGTCGAGGTCTGCCTGCCGGAGCGCGTCGACGACAAGAAGGCGCTGCTCCACCTGCCCGCCGGGCGCCAGACGCTCGACGGCGAGCAGGCGCTCGGCTACGTCCGCGCCCGCTACAGCCTGGGCGACGGCTCCGACATCGGCCGCATCCAGCGCCAGCAGATGTTCATCGCCTCGATGGTGAAGAAGGTGATGAGCGGCGAGACGCTGACGAACCCGGCCCGGCTCCTCGGCTTCCTCGACGCCGGCACCAAGGCCGTCACCACCGACCCCGGCCTCACGCCCGGAGTGATGCAGGACCTGGCCGGCAGCCTTCAGGGCCTCACCGCCGGGCAGATCCGCTTCATCACCACGCCGTGGCACTATTCGCTGAGCCAGCCGGGCCGGGTCGAGTGGGTCCAGCCGCAGGCGGCCCGGCTCTTCCGGCTCGTCGCCAAGGACACCAGCCCGTCGGGCGTCAAGGGCGGCCAGGCCAAGGTCTCGCGCTCGAAGATCCAGGTCGAGCTGCGCAACGGCACCTATCGGGGCGGTCTCGGCTCGCAGGTGGCGGCCGCGCTGGAGCAGCGCGGCTATCACATCACCAAGGTCTCCGACGCGGCGCGCAAGCCGTACGCGAAGACGGCGATCCTCTACTCGCCGAACGGCGAGACGCGAGTGCCGACGCTGGCCAAGGACCTGGTCACCGCCACGCCCAGGGGTGTGCCCGGCGCGCGGACCAGCCGCCTGGTGCTGGTCGTCGGCGACGACTGGAAGGGGCTGACGACGCTGCGCGCCGACGACACCGAGGCGCTCAACGGCTTCGACGCCACGCACGACACCTGCGCCGCGTGACGGTCATGTGTGGGGGTGCCTCGGAGATGCCCGCCGGAAGGTGCCGAGCCGTCTGGAGCCCTCGGTGCCCGATCAGGCTCCGGAGGCCAGACGGCTCGAGAACGTCACCTTCGCGCCGGCCAGGCTGGCCCGCGTCATTGCGCGCGCTCGGACTCCTGGTCGGACCCCGTCGTCGGGTGCATCTCGTCACGTCCGGTGTCCGCGCCTAGTTCCTCGCGGAGCCGGTCGTAGTCGATGTTGTGGTTTGTGTACTTAAGCTGGCGAGCGACCTTCGTCTGCTTCGCCTTGGCTCTTCCTCGACCCATGGCTACTCCCTAGTCCCCGCACTCATCCTAGCCAACAACCTTACGACTTGAAGAATTATGCAACTTCACTGGATTAGTCTGGGCAGTATGCACGTGGAGGTCTATCAGGCCAAGGCTGATTTCTTCCGAACTCTCGGCCACCCCGCTCGCATCCGAGTGTTGGAGCTACTCCAGGAAGGCCCGCTTCCCGTCCGGGACCTTCTGACTCAGATCGACATCGAGGCTTCGAGCCTCTCCCAGCAGCTGGCGGTCCTGCGCAGAGCCGGGATCGTGAGCGCCATCCGCGAAGGCAGCACCGTCGTCTACACACTGGCCACCCCCGAGCTGGCCGACCTGCTCGGCGCGGCCCGGCGCATCCTCACCGACATGCTGGCCGACCAGGGCGAGCTGCTGGCGGAGCTGCGGGCCGAGGTCACCTAATGCTCCAAACGAGACATGTCTACGTTAGAAGGTGCGGCTTGGATATGTCAAAATAGGAATATGAGTTTGAGACACGCCGTCCTCGGGCTGCTGACCAAGGGGCCCGCGAGCGGCTACGACCTGCTGAAGGTGTTCGACGTCTCGCTGTCCAACGTGTGGCCGGCCACGCAGAGCCAGCTCTACGCCGAGCTGGGCAGGCTGGCCGAGGCCGGGCTGGTGAGCGTGTCGGCCGAGGGCCCGCGCGGACGCAAGGAATACTCCATCACCGGCGAAGGGCTGGCCGAGCTCCGTCACTGGATGACCGACGTCGAGCCCGCCAGGGTGATGCGCAGCGACATGCTGCTCCGCGTGTTCTTCCTCGGCCAGATCGACCCCGGGCAGGCCCGCGACTACCTGCGCCGCCAGGGTGAGTTCGCGACCGGGCAGCTGGAGCGCATGGAGGGCATCCGCGACCTCGTGGAGAAAGGCCAGGACGACCTGTCGGTGTACGGCAGGATCGCGCTGGACTACGGCCTGCGCCTGGGCCAGGCGCAGCGGGAGTGGGCCGAATGGGCCGAAAAGCAGATCCGTTAGGCTCGGGGACATGGTCTCCGAACTGTTCGATCCCAAAGCGTGGCAGGCTGTCGAGGGATTCGACTTCACCGACATCACCTACCACCGGGCCGTCGACCAGGGCACCGTCCGCATCGCCTTCAACCGTCCCGAGGTGCGCAACGCCTTCCGCCCGCAGACCGTCGACGAGCTCTACCGGGCGCTCGACCACGCCAGGCAGACCACCGACGTCGGGTGCGTGCTGCTCACCGGCAACGGCCCCTCGCCCAAGGACGGCGGCTGGGCCTTCTGCTCCGGCGGCGACCAGCGCATCAGGGGCAAGGACGGCTACCAATACTCCGACGGCACCGTCTCGACCGGGCGGCTGCACATCCTCGAGGTGCAGCGGCTGATCCGGTTCATGCCCAAGATCGTGATCTGCGTGGTGCCCGGCTGGGCCGCGGGCGGCGGGCACAGCCTGCACGTGGTAGCCGACCTGACCCTGGCCAGCGAGGAGCACGCCCGCTTCAAGCAGACCGACGCCGACGTGGCCAGCTTCGACGGCGGCTTCGGCTCCGCCTACCTGGCGCGCCAGGTGGGGCAGAAGTTCGCCCGCGAGATCTTCTTCCTGGGCGACACCTACTCTGCCGCCGACGCCCACCGGATGGGCATGGTCAACGCCGTGGTGCCGCATGCCGAGCTGGAGGCCACGGCCCTGGAGTGGGGCCGCAAGATCAACGGCAAGTCGCCCACCTCCCAGCGCATGCTGAAGTTCTCCTTCAACATGATCGACGACGGGCTGGTGGGGCAGCAGGTCCTCGCCGGCGAGGCGACCCGGCTCGCCTACATGACCGACGAGGCGGCCGAGGGGCGCGACTCGTTCCTGGAGAAGCGCGAGCCCGACTGGTCACCGTACCCCTGGCACTACTGACCTGCGGCGTCGCGTGCGGCGTGAGGCCATGCGGATCACGGTGCCGAAGGCCCTGACCGAGTCCTCGGTGAAGTGGAACGGCGAGGCCGGACGGGCCTGGTCGGCCGGGCTGCCTGCGCCGGCCCGGCACCACCTGGAGCAGTGGGGCGCGCGCTGGATCTCTGGCGGGGACCGGGCGTTCGCGGAGTTCGTCGACTGCGAGCCGATCGCGAAGGAGGCGTCACGGCTGGAACGGCTCCGGCTCACCGTCTACGACCGCTGGGTGGAGACCGAACTGGTCCTCGGGAGGCACGCGGAGGTGGTGGCCGCCCTGCGCGAGATGCCCGCGCCCACCCCTACGAGGAGAGCCTGCACGCCCGCGACCGCGCCGACGCCTCGCCGCACGAGATACACGCGGCCGTGACCCGTGCGCTCGGCGCCTGGTTGGTCCTCGCGCGGCAGGCCGACACCCGGCTCCCCGGCAGGGTCTTCCCGACGCTCCAGCCCGAAGGCGCGCGTCACGGACCTCGCGTCGATCGCGGGCCGGCAAGGCGGCTCCACGCATCGTGGAGCGGAGCCGCCTGGCCCGGTGACCGCTTCATCGCGCCGACCGGCGCCTCGATGGTTCAGTCCACGATGAGGGCGATCTTGCCCCGGCCGTGGCCGGTCTCGATCTCCCGGTGCGCCTCGGCCGCCTGGTCCAGCCGGTACGTCCGGCGGATCGGGAATTTCAGCAGGCCCTCGGCGTACAGGCGCGCGTAGCGGCCGAGGCGCTCCGCCGACCGCTCGCCCTGGACCACGCGGATGCCGAGACCGGCGGCCTTGGCGTGCTCGACCAGCGTGATGATGCGCCCGCGATCCTTGACCAGCTCCAGCGAGACGTCCACCGCCATCCCGCCGGCGCCGTCGAGCGCCGCGTCCACGCCGCCGGGGGCGAGCGCGCGCACCCGTTCCGTCAGCCCGTCGCCGTAGACGACCGGGACGGCGCCGAGGTCGCGCAGGTGGACGTGGTTCTCCTCGCGGGCGGTGCCGATCACGGTGGCGCCGCGGCCGACCGCGATCTGCACCGCCGCCGTGCCCACCGCGCCGGCCGCGCCGTGGATGAGCAGCGTGTCGCCGCCGGCCACCGCCAGCCCGTCGAGCGCCAGCTCGGCCGTCTGCACGGCGGCGGTCAGCGCGCCCGCCACCTCCCAGGGCACCCGGTCCGGCTTGGCCGCCACGTCGGAGGCGGGGACCACGATGTACTCGGCGTAGGCGTTGAGCTGTGAGAAGCCGAGCACCTCGTCACCGGCCGACACCTCGGTGACGCCCTCCCCGACCTGGTCCACCACGCCCGCGAACTCGTTGCCCGGAACGCGCGGCAGGTCGCCGGTGACGCCGGGCGGGGTCCAGCCCGCGCGCACCGCCGCGTCGTACGGCTGCACTCCGGCGGCCCTGACCCGCACCCGAACCTGCCCCGGCCCCGCCTCCGGCGCGGGCAGCTCCATCACCTGGAGCACCTCGGGCCCGCCGAAAAGGGCGAAGGCCGCAGCTCTCATGGTTTTTTCCCTCATGGAGCCAGGGTGCTACCTCAACCATGGTCGAGGTCAACGGTCCAGGGTGGGCCCGACGCCGCAATTCACGGTTTGGGAACTTTTTTCCTTTACTCCGCCTTTACCTAGATATAGTCCGTTAGGGCTTACGGGGACGGGGCAACAACGGGGCAAACAGGGGCCTGATGAGCGAGTTCTTGGACGTCGTGCTGAGTTTTCCGACTGTCATTTTCAGCTTCCTGCTCGTCGTGGTCATCGGCTACTGGGTCATCGTCGTCACCGGGCTCTTCGACCTCGACGAGGCCGACGCCGCCTGGCTGGGGCTGGGCGGGGCGCCCGCCGGGATCACGGTCTCGCTGCTGGTCGCCCTGGCCTGGCTGCTCAGCCTGATCGGCGGCCAACTGGTGAGCGGTCCCGCGCTGACGGTCGTGCCGGTCGTCGCGGCGGCCGGCGCGTGGGTGTGCGTCCGCGCCGCGCTGGCCCCGCTGCGGCGGCTCGTCCCCGAACCGCGCGTGCACTCCCGCGGCGACTTCGTCGGCCAGATGTGCGTGATCCGCACCGGCGAGGCGACCTCCGACTTCGGCCAGGCCGAGGTCACCGCCTCCGACGGCTCCTCGGCCGTCGTTCAGGTGCGGACGACCGGCCAGGACAGGCTCGCCCGCGGCGACGACGCCCTGATCTTCGACTACGACGCGGACGGCGAATTCTTCTGGGTCATGCCCTACGAAAAGGAGCTCTGATGGATGTCATCTCGACCGGTCTCGGCGTATTCCTGGCAGTCGTCCTCGTCGTCGTCATAGGTCTGCTCATCTTCATCAGCCGCCTTTTCCGCAAGGTCGAGCAGGGCAAGGCGCTGATCATTTCCAAGGTCAACAAGGTCGACGTGACGTTCACCGGCGCCATCGTGCTCCCGGTCGTCCACCGGGCCGAGATCATGGACATCTCGGTCAAGACCATCGAGATCGAGCGGACCGGCCGCGAGGGGCTGATCTGCCGTGACAACATCCGGGCCGACATCAAGATCACCTTCTTCGTACGGGTCAACAAGACCGCCGAGGATGTGATCAAGGTGGCCCAGGCCATCGGCACCGTACGGGCGAGTGACGAGACGACGCTCCAGGAGTTGTTCAGCGCGAAGTTCTCCGAGGCGCTCAAGACCGCGGGCAAGCAGCTCGACTTCGTCGACCTCTACACCAAGCGTGACGAGTTCCGCGACCAGATCATCCGGCTGATCGGCACCGACCTCAACGGCTACAGCCTCGAGGACGCGGCCATCGACTACCTGGAGCAGACCTCGCTCCACGCGCTGGACAAGAGCAACATCCTGGACGCCCAGGGCATCCGCAAGATCACCGAGCTGACCGCGATCGAGCACGTCCGCACCAACGAGTTCCAGCGCAGCGAAGAGAAGGAGATCACCCGCCAGAACGTCGACGCCCGCGAGGCCATCCTGGAGCTGCAGCGCCGCCAGGCCGACGCCGAGATCAAGCAGAAGCGCGAGATCGAGACCATGAAGGCCCGCGAGGAGGCGGAGACCGCCCGCGTGCAGGCCGAGGAGCGGCTGAAGGCGCAGTCCGCCAACATCAAGACCGACGAGCAGCTCGGCGTCCAGCACGAGAACCGGGCCCGCGAGGTGGCCGTCGCGGAGAAGAACCGCGAGCGCGTGATCGCCATCGAGACCGAGCGCATCGAGAAGGACCGCCTGCTCGAGGTCATCGCCCGTGAGCGCGAGACCGAGCTGTCGCGCATCGCCAAGGACAAGGAGGTCGAGACCGAGAAGCGGTCGATCGCCGAGGTCGTGCGCGAGCGCATCGCCGTCGACCGGACGGTGGCCGAGCAGGAGGAGAGCATCAAGCGGCTGCGCGCGGTCGAGGAGGCCGAGCGGGTCCGCCAGACCGTGATCATCGCGGCTGAGGCCGAGGCCCAGGAGAACCTGGTCAAGGACATCAAGGCGGCCGAGGCGGCCGAGGCGGCGTCCAAGTTCAGGGCCCGCGAGGAGCTGGTGCTCGCCGAGGCCAGGCAGCAGGCCGCCGAGCTGGACACACGGGCCAAGATCCGGCTGGCCGAGGGCGTGCAGGCCGAGTCGGCGGCGGCCGGGCTGGCCGAGGTCCAGGTGCGGGAGCGCGACGCGGAGGCGATCGAGAAGGTCGGCCGCGCCGAGGCGCTGGCGCTGAGCGAGAAGCTGCGCGCCGAGGCCGAGGGCGCCAGGGCGATGGCCCTGGTCGACGGAGACCGCCTCAAGGCCCGGGCGGAGGGCGAGCAGGCGATGGCGCTGGCCTCGGCGGCGGCGGTGGGCGAGAAGCTCAAGGCCGAGGCCGAGGGTCTGACCGAGAAGGCCGCCGCGATGGCCGCGCTGGACGAGGCGAGCCGGGCGCACGAGGAGTACCGCCTGCGGCTGGAGGCCGACACCGAGGTCCGGCTCCGGCAGATCGACGTCACCCGGCAGGTCGCGGAGTCGCAGGCCAGCGTGCTGGCGGCCGGCCTGGCCAAGGCCAACATCGACATCGTGGGCGGCGACACCATGTTCTTCGACAAGGTGGTGGGCTCGATCACGGCGGGCAAGGCGGTGGACGGGTTCATGGAGCATTCGGAGGTCGCCGGCGCGCTGGCGGCGCCGTACCTCAACGGGACGGCGAGCCTGGCGTCCGACCTGGCGAGCGTGGTCGGCGGGTTGCGCACGGAGGACCTGAAGAACCTGACCGTGTCGGCGCTGCTCATGCGGCTCATCCAGAGCGGCGGCCCGGACTCGGTCGCGTTCGGGGAGCTGCTGGAGACGGCCCGCCGCCTCGGAGTGGCGGACTCCCCGGTGGCCGAGCTCACCGCGGCCAGGGCGTGACGATGACCGCTCGCCACGCGGTCCGCCCGGACGGCGCCGGGTCCCGGGGGCCGGCTTGAGCGCGCGAATCCCGCAGGACGCGGCGGGAAGCGTGCCCGGGGACCCCGGCCCCGGCACGCCGGAGCTCTCGGCCGGGACCTACGAGGTGCTGAGGACCCGGCTGGAAGCCCAGGCCAAGGCCCTCGCCCGGGCCGCCGAGGCGGTCAACGCCCGGCGCCTGGAGGTGTTCGGCGGTGCCGAGCTGCGCCTGCTCGGCACCGAGCGCATCCGTACGGAGAACAACTGCGTCCCCAGGGACATCGTCTCCCTGGGCGACGTCATGCTCTTCGGCTACAACGTCTTCATCGGCCTGAAGCCCGAGACCACGGTCGCCGACGTCTTCTCCGTGCACCGCTTCACCAGGGACGGCGACGCGTTCAGGTTCGACGCCGAGCGGCTGCCGGCGCTGGAGGACCCTGCCTTCGGCAAGGACTTCGCCGAGCTGTACCGCTACTACAAGGAGTCCAGGCTCAAGCAGCTCAGGCGCGTCGAGGGCAAGCTGCTGGCCGTCTTCCAGACCGGGCCGACGGACACGAGGGTCCTCCGGTGGACGGTCAGCCCCCAAGGTGTCTCGAAATATCAGGACAATCGCGGTGAGCGCGACCACGTCTTCCCGCCCTCCCACGACTTCGAGTGGACCCCCACCACCCGCGACGACCACGTGCTGGGCCGCCACCCCCACATCTCGATCAAGAACGAGGTGTTCGTCGAGACGATCGGCGGCGACCTCACCATCAAGATCGAGAACAACACCGAGACCGGCCAGGGTATCTACTCCGAGCCCGTCACCGAACGCCTGCAGAGCCTGGCCGACGCCGACGTCGAGCACGCCGCGATCGGCCCGCTGATCCTGCTGCGGATCCGGCCGTACAAGGAGACCGACTGGCGCCACCTGGTCTTCAACACCCGCACCAAGGCCGTGACCAGGCTCGACGGGCTCGGCCAGGCCTGCCAGCGACTGCCCGAGGACCAAGGCCTGATCTTCCCCGGCGGCTACTACCTGGACACCGGCGTCAGCAAGACGTTCGACACGGACGTGACCGACCTCGAGTTCGAGCGCGTGGTCCGCTCACCCAACGGCGAGGACGTGCTGTACGTCTTCCACGCCAGAGGCGACGGCCGCTCGCTGCTGCTGCCGTACAACGTGATCAGGAAGGAGGTGGCCAACCCCATCGTCTGCCACGGCTACTCGGTGTTCGACGACGGCACGATGGTGGTCTTCCGGGCCATCTCCGAGGAGCCCACCCGGGTCCACCCGATGCAGATCTGGCAGACGCCGTACGTCTCCGACACCTACGCCGCCGCGCAGCCCGCCGGCACCGGCCCGCTGGAGCGCATCGGCAACGCCGAGCTGGTGCGCGGCATCTCCGACTGCCTGTCCGTCGCGCGGATGGTCGAGGAGATGGCGCCGTCGGCCGCCACCTTCGAGGCGCTGATCGCCGCCTGCACGCGCGCCTTCGACCACTACCACTGGCTCGGCGAGCACGCCCTGCGCGACCCGCTCGCCGGCGTCCGCGCCACCGCCGAGCAGGTCCTCGACGAGTACGAGCACGTCGAGGAGCTCACCCGCCAGGCCGAGCACCTGCTGGCCACCGCGACGGACGAGATCACCCAGCTGGTACGGCAGGCCAGGGCCGAGTCACCGGCGACCGCCGACGCCTGGGTGACGCTGCTGGCCACGCTGCGCAGGGCGCAGGGCCACCTGGTGACGCTGCGCGAGGTCCGCTACGTCGACCTGGCCCGCCTCGACAGGCTCAACGCCGACCTGGCCGAGGAGCTGGTCTCGGCCGGCGGGCGGGCCGTCGGCTTCCTGGAGGGCCCCGAGGCGTTCACCGGCTACCACGCGGCCGTGGAACAGCTGGCCACCCAGGCCGCCGCCATCGCCACGGCGGCCGAGGCCGCTCCCCTGTCCGACCGCCTGGCGGCGCAGTCCGAGGGGCTGGAGGTGGTCACCGAGGTCGTCGGCTCGCTGGAGATCGCCGACGCCACGGTCCGCACCGCCATCCTGGGCCAGATCGCCGAGGTGCTCGGCGGGATCAACCGGGCGCGGGCCATGCTCGACGGGCGCCGGCGCGAGCTGCTCGGCGCGGAGGGACGCGCGGCGTTCGCCGCCGAGTTCGCGCTGCTCGGGCAGGCCATCACCGGCGCGCTCGCGGTCGCCGACACTCCGGACAAGTGCGACGAGCAGCTCGGCCGGCTGATGCTCCAGGTGGAGAACCTGGAGTCACGCTTCGGCGAGTTCGACGACTTCGCCGCCCAGCTCGCGGGCAAGCGGGACGACCTCTACGAGGCGTTCTCGGCGCGCAAGCAGACACAGCTCGACGCGCTCGCCCGCCGCGCCGACCGGATCTTCGCCTCCGCCGAGCGCATCCTGGCGAGCGTCACCCGGCGGCTCTCGTCGCTCGGCTCCCTGGACGAGGTCAACACCTACTTCGCCGCCGATCCCATGCCGGCCAAGCTCCGCTCGGTGGCCGCCGAGCTGCGCGGGCTCGGCGACGCCGTACGGGCCGAGGAGCTGGAAGGACGGCTCAAGGCCGCGCGCCAGGAGGCCGGGCGCGCCCTGCGGGACCGGCTCGACCTCTTCAGCGACGGCGGCGAGACGATCCGGCTCGGGCGGCACCGCTTCGCGGTCAACACCCAGCCCATCGACCTCACGCTGGTGCCGCACGCCGGCCGCGACGGTGAGCCGGTCGAGATGCGGTTCGCCATCACGGGCACCGACTACCGCGCGCCCGTGCCCGACTCCTTCGCCGACACCCGCCCCTTCTGGGACCAGTTGCTCGTCTCGGAGACCCCTGACGTCTACCGGGCCGAGCACCTCGCGGCCTCCCTCCTGGAGCGGGTCACACCGGGCGCCCCCCTGGGTGATCTGGCGCGGAAGGCGGCCGGGGAACGCTACGACGAGGGCTACGAGCGGGGCATCCACGACCACGACGCCGCCGCCATCCTCGACACGCTCGTCCGCCTGAGCGACGGAGCCGGGCTGCTCCGCTACCCGCCGGACGCCCGGGCCGCGGCCCAGCTCTTCTGGACCTTCGGCGTGGACGAGGTTTCACGTGCAACATTCACCACCCGGGCGGCGTCGCTGATCAGAGCCCGCACCGTCTTCGGCTCCGCCGCCGTCGCCGCCCTGGCGGGCGAGCTCGGCACGCTCATCGGCGCCTTCCTCACCGAACTGGGCCTCGCACCAGGCTCCTTCCCCACCGAACCCGGCACACCGGCAGGCACGCCGTCGGGCACACCGGCGGGCGCCACAGCAAGCACGACGGCGAACACGACAGCGGGCACGGCGGCGCTGGCCGGCGAGTACCTGGTCGAGGAGCTGGCGGCGAGTCCCGCCGGCTTCGTCACGAGCAAGGCCGCGCGGACCCTGCTCGACCGGTTCCGCCAGACCCTCGGCCCGGCCAGGGTCCGAGAGTTCGAGGACGACCTCAGGTCGGTGCCGCTCAAGGAACGCGTCCAGCTCGCCCAGTCCTGGCTGAGCGCCTACGACCACGGCCCGGAGCTGCCCGAGGCGCTCGCCGTGCAACTCTGCGACCTGCCGCGGCACGACTCCAGCGCCACCGTGGCCGACACCGTGGACGGGCTGCTCGGCACCCACCCCCGCATCGCCGACCGCAAGCTGGAGCTGCGCCTGGACGAGCTCCTCGCCCGTACCCGCCGCTTCCGCACCGAGCGGGTCCCGGCGTACCGGGACTACCAGCGGCGCCGTAACCGCCTGGTCGACGCCGAACGGGCGCGGCTCCGGCTGGAGGAGTACAAGCCGAAGGTCATGAGCGCGTTCGTGCGCAACCGGCTGCTCGACGAGGTGTACCTGCCGCTGATCGGCGACAACCTGGCCAAGCAGCTGGGCGCGGCCGGCGACGGCAGGCGCACCGACCAGATGGGCCTGCTGCTGCTCATCTCACCGCCCGGCTACGGCAAGACGACGCTGATGGAGTACGTCGCCAGCCGCCTCGGCCTGGTCTTCGTCAAGGTCAACGGCCCGGCGCTGGGCCACGCGGTGACCTCGCTGGACCCCGCCGAGGCGCCGGACGCGACGGCCCGGCAGGAGGTCGAGAAGATCTCGTTCGCGCTGGAGACCGGCAACAACACCCTGCTGTATCTCGACGACATCCAGCACACCTCACCCGAGCTGCTGCAGAAGTTCATCTCCCTGTGCGACGCCCAGCGCCGCATCGAGGGCGTCTGGAACGGCCGCACCCGCACCTACGACCTGCGCGGCAAGAGGTTCGCGGTGTGCATGGCGGGCAACCCCTACACCGAGTCCGGCCGCCGCTTCCGCATCCCCGACATGCTGGCCAACCGCGCCGACGTGTGGAACCTGGGCGACGTCCTCTCGGGCCGGGACGAGCTGTTCGCGCTGAGCTACATCGACAACGCCCTGACCTCCAATCCCGTCCTCGCGCCCCTGTCCGCCCGCTCCCGCACCGACGTCGAGCTCCTGGTACGGCTGGCGAAGGGCGACCAGACGGTCAAGCCGGACCAGCTGGAGCACCCCTTCGCCAGGACCGAGCTGGACCAGGTGCTCGGCGTGCTGCGCAAGCTGGTGCGCGTCCAGGAGGTCGTGCTGGCCAACAACCAGGCCTACATCGCCTCGGCCGGCCAGTCCGACGCGGCCCGCACCGAGCCGCCGTACCGGCTGCAGGGCTCGTACCGGAACATGAACAAGCTGGCCGAACGCATCGTCCCCGCGATGAACGACGAGGAGCTGGAGGCGGTGATCGACGACCACTACCTGGGCGAGGCGCAGACCCTGACCGCGGACGCCGAGTCCAACCTGCTCAAGCTCGCCGAGCTGCGTGGCCGCCTGACCCCCGAGCAGGCCGCCCGCTGGTCGGCCCTCAAGGCCGCCTACCTGCGCTCCAAGGCCCTGGGCGGCGCCGAGGACGACCCGATGACCAGAGCGGTCGGCGCCATCGGCCTGCTCGCCGACCAGGTCCGCGAAGTCGGCTCCGCCATCAGGGAGACCTAGGCGTCGCGGGC
This sequence comes from Nonomuraea sp. NPDC048916, assembly GCF_040649575.1. Lineage (NCBI taxonomy): Bacteria > Bacillati > Actinomycetota > Actinomycetes > Streptosporangiales > Streptosporangiaceae > Nonomuraea > Nonomuraea sp. NPDC048916. The sequence goes on along the minus strand of NZ_JBEZFS010000007.1, from coordinate 153,443 downwards.
CGAGGCGCGGGACGTGTCGGCCAGGAGTCACCGGCCAGGGCGTACCGCGGCCAGGTCGGCCTGTGACACGGCCCGCTCGCTGGCGGGCAGCAGCGGCAGCCGCACGTCCGGGGTCGGGATCAGCCCCCGGGCGTGCAGGACACCCTTGATCACGGTCGGGTTCGGCTCGGCGAACAGCGCCGCCGACACCCTGGCCAGCCGGTGCCCCAGCTCCCGGGCCCGGGCCGCGTCGCCCGCGTGCCAGGCGTCGACCAGCTCGGCGAACCGGCCGGTGGCCAGGTGCGCCGAGGCCAGGATCCCGCCGGAGGCGCCCAGCGCGAGCAGTGGTGAGATGAACGCGTCGTCCCCGCCCAGCACCGCGAACCCCTCGGGCAGGTCGCCCAGCAGGTCGACCGCGTCCTGATCGATCCCGCCCGTCGCGTACTTCACCCCCGCGATCATCGGGTGCCCGCCCAGCCGTCGCAGCGTGGCCGCGCTCACCGCCTGCCCGGTCCGGTAGGGAATGTGATAGATCATCAGCGGCACCGGCGTCCCCTCGGCCAGCGCCTCGAAGTGCGCCACGACACCCCGCTCCGACGGCCGCAGGAAGTACGGCACCGTCACCAGCGCGGCGGCGACCCCCTGCGGCAGGGCCTTGAGCGCCTCCGCCGTCGAACGCGTGTCGTTGCCGGTGAGCCCCACGGTCAGCGGCACCCCGCGCTCCCCGCAGATCCGGGCGCACACCTCGATCACCCGGGCCCGCTCGTCCGGCGTCAGCGCCGCGACCTCCCCGGTGGTGCCCAGCGCGACCACCCCGGAGGCGCCTTCGTCGAGCACCTGCCCGGCCAGCTTCTCGATCGCGTCGAACGCGACCTCGCCGGTAGCGGCGAACGGGGTGACCAGGGGTACGTGAATTCCTCTCAGCATGCTTCGAGCGTGACGTGGGAGCACTCGTTAGGTCCAGCGCGGATTCCTTCGGTCGAGCTTAAGCTGGACTGATGCTCGACCCTCGCAAGCTCCACCTGCTCCGCGAACTCGCCCGGCGCGGCACGATCGCCGCCGTCGCCGAGGCCGTGATGTTCACGCCGTCCGCGGTGTCGCAGCAGCTCAGCGCCCTGGAGCGGGAGGCGGGTGTGCCACTCCTGGAGCGCACCGGCCGCACCGTCACGCTGACGCCCGCCGGTCACCTGCTGGTGGAGCACGCCCAGGCCGTGCTCGAACAGCTCGAACGCGCGTCGGCCGCGCTCGCCGCGGTGCGCGGCGGGCCGTCGGGGCCGCTGCGGATCGGCGCGTTCCCCACGGCGGCCCGCGTGCTGCTGCCCTCCGCCCTCGCCGCCCTGTCGCGCGCGCATCCGGCCCTGGAGCCGATGGTCTCGGAGATCGACCCCGCCGACGTCTCCGCCGCGCTCCGCGCGGGCGAGCTGGACATCGCGCTCGTGCACGAGTACGACTTCGTCCCTCCGGTCACCGACCCGTCGATGGAGACCGAGCCCCTGTTCAGCGAGCCCATGTACCTGACCGACCGGCCCTCGCTCGGCGCGGCCCGCGACGACCCGTGGATCACCAACAAACCCGGCACGCTCTGCCACACCATGGCCATCCGGGCCTGCCAGGCGGCCGGCTTCGAGCCGCGCGTCCGCCACCACGTCGACGACTTCGACACCGTGCTCGCCTTCGCCGCCGCCGGCCACGGAGTCGCGCTCGTGCCCCGCCTCGCCGCCCTCTCCCCGCCGCCCGGCGTCACCCTGACCGAGCTGCCCCTGAGCCGCCGCACCCTGGCGGCCTTCCGCAGAGGGTACGGCGACCACCCGGCGGTCCGAGCGGCCGTCGCCGCCTTCCACACCGCCCTGACCGAAACCACCCCCTGACCCACCACCGACCACCACCGACCACCACCGACCACCGCCGCCGGCCCCCGATCCCCACCCTGGCCACCGTCGCCTGACCGCCGACATCCGTCCGCGTTGACGCGACGGAGGTGCCGCCAGCGGGCGCGGAGTCCGGGCACCCGCGCCCGGAGGCGGACGGTCACTCCTTGAGCAGTTCGTCGAGCACGGCGGTGGTGCTGGGCTGGGCCGGGTCGCCGTAATCGCCGGCCGTCACGGCCACGACCAGGTCACGCTCGGGCGCCACGTACACCCGCTGGCCGCCGTTTCCGTGCGCGGCGATCCAGCGGGGCGAGCCGGTGCCCACGTACCACTGGTAGCCGTACCGCCGCCGGTCGTCGATGGGCACCCGGGGCCGGGTCAGCTCGGCGAGCCAGTCGCCCGGCACGATGCCGCGCCCACCGTCGAGCACCAGCGCGCCGATCGCGGCCAGGGCGCGCGGCGTCAGTCGCAGGCCCGCCGCGGCCATCTCCACCCCGTCGGCGCCCTTCGCCCACGCGTACGACCCGATGCCGAGCGGCTCGAACAGCGCGGTCCGCGCGAACTCCGCGAGCGGCCTGCCCGTGCCGACGGCGACGAGCCGGCCGATCAGGGCCGCGGCGCCGCCGCAGTACAGCCACCGCCTGCCGGGCTCCTCGACGATGGGACGTTCCAGCACGTAGCGGTGCCGGTCGGGCGCCGCCTCCATGGCGATCTCGCTGTTGGCGGTGCTGGTGTAGGGGACGCTCTCGTCCCACTCCAGCCCGAGGGTCATCGTCAGCGCGTGCTCGACGGTGAGGCGGGCCCGTACGGGGTCCGCGACCAGGTCCGGATATTCGGGGAACTGCCGTAACAGGCTCTCCCCGGGTTCGGGCACCAGCCCATCGGCCAGCGCGATGCCGTACAGGAGCGCGACCACGCTCTTCGTCACCGAGCGGACGTCGTGCAGGGTGTCGGGCTCGAAGGTGACGTGGCCGAGCGGCCGGTTGAGATGGTGGTCATCTCCGGCGCCGTAGCGTTCGAGCACCACCCGGCCGCCCCGGACGACGACGAGCCCGTGCAGAGCCGGAGCCGCACCCTCGTCCAGCACCTTGTCGACCCGATCCGCCATCGTCATTCCGGCCTCCCTGTCCTCACCGGTCATGATCGTCTCACCACCGCGAGCGTCAACAGGCGGGCCCCCGGCTCTACCCGGCCGAGGTGAGGGGGGCGGCGATCTCCTCCAGGCCCTTGCGTTCGGCCTTGACGCCGAGGAAGAGCTCGACCAGCCCGGCCGCGATCATGAGCAGGGCGCCGATCGAGAACGCCAGCGCCGTGTCGCCGGGAACACCGGTCGAGACCAGCCCGGAGAAGATCAGCGGACCGGCGATGCCGCCCGCCCCGGTGCCGATCGCGAAGAAGAACGCGATGGCCATGGCCCGGGTCTCCATCGGGAAGATCTCGCTGACGGTCAGGTAGGCGGAGCTGGCCCCGGCCGAGGCGACGAAGAGCACGGCGCACCAGCACGCGGTCAGCGTGACGGCGGTGAGCATGCCCTGACCGAACAGCCAGGCCGTGCCGAGCAGCAGCACTCCCGAGCCGATGTAGGTGGCCGAGATCATCGGCACCCGGCCGACCGTGTCGAACAGGGGGCCGAGCAGCAGCGGGCCGAGGAAGTTGCCGATGGCGATGACCGCGAAGTAGTAGCCGGTGTAGGTGTCGATGTCGAAGAACGTGGACAGGATCTGCGCGTAGCCGAAGGTGATCGCGTTGTACAGGAACGCCTGCCCGATGAAGAGCGACAGGCCCAGGATCGTGCGCTTGGGGTAGAGCGCGACCATCGTGTGCGCGATGCGGACGAAGCCGATCGACTTGCGCTGGTGGATGGTCATCGAGCCGCGCGGCTCCGGCAGGTCGCCGTCGATCTGCTCCTCGATGCCGCTGACGATCTGCTCGGCCTCCTCGTCCCGGCCGTGGATGAACAGCCAGCGCGGACTCTCCGGCACGTGCCGCCGGACGAGCAGGATGCCCAGGCCCAGCACCACGCCCAGGCCGAAGGCGACGCGCCAGCCGATGTTGAGGGGCAGATCGTTCAGCAGCGGGACCGTCAACAGGGCGCCACCGGCCGCGCCGAGCCAGTAGCTGCCGTTGATCAGGATGTCGATCCTGCCGCGGTGCCGGCTGGGGATCAGCTCGTCGATGGCCGAGTTGATGGCCGCGTACTCGCCGCCGATGCCGAACCCGGTGAGGAACCTGAACAGGAAGAACCACCAGGCGCTGAACGACAGCGCGGTCATCAGCGTCGCGACCAGGTAGACGAGCAGCGTGATGATGAACAGCCTCTTGCGGCCGAACCTGTCGGTCAGCCAGCCGAAGAACAGCGCCCCCGAGCACGCTCCGGCCACGTAGAGGGCCGCGGCCATGCCGGCGACCTGGGCCTGGGTGATGTCCAGGCCGCTGCCCGGCTTGGCGAGCTGCGCCGACAGGTTGCCGACGATGGTGACTTCGAGTCCGTCGAGGATCCAGACGGTGCCGAGCCCGATGACGATCATCCAGTGCCAGCGCGACCACGGCAGCCGGTCCAGCCGCGCCGGCACCTTCGTCGTGACGGTGCCGATCTCCACCTCGCTCATGAAGACCACGGGGTACCCGGACGGCGGATGACAAACGTCACCGGGGTCTGCGGGCCTCCACCATCCAGGTCCTGAACCAGGGGCCGCCGTACCAGTATCGCCAGCCCAAATCGCGCCTGCGCACGTCGACCACGCCGAGCTCGCGCAGGGTGACCTCGTAGCCGGGCGTGTGCTGGAAGTCGGCGATCAGCATCAGGCCGCCCGGGCGCAGCACGCGGTGCGCCTCACGCACGGCCTGCTCCCGCCCCCCGGCGTCGGAGATGTTGTGGATGGCCAGGGCGGACACCACCACGTCGAAGGAGTCGTCCTCGAACGGCAGCGCACGCAGGTCGCCCGTGGACAGCTCGACCGACACGCCTTCGGCCTCGGCGTTGGCCTTGGTGACGCTCTCGTCGTTGCCCGACTGGTCGGCGGAACGCCACAGGTCGACGCCGGCGGCCCGGCCCGCGGGCAGCCGCTTGGCGGCGAGCAGCAGCACCGCGCCCCGCCCGCAGCCGAGGTCGAGCAGCCGCTCGTCGCCCTGGAGCCGGTCGAGCTCCGCCGCCCACACGGCGAACTTGCCGTGTCGCGTCGTGTAGAAGTAGCTGGCCGCGCTGGCCAGCGTGTAGAGCGCGCCCAGCAGGAACGCCACGCCGGCGGCCGGAACGTCGAAGGCGAACGAGGCCAGGCTGAGAGCGAGCAACATGAGGGCGCCGAAGACCAGACCTGCGAGCGCCCAGGGCGCGTCGAATCCGTAGCTTCCTCGTCTCACAGTCACGTTATATCTCAATCATGCTTGGCCGGGAATTGACACGACACTTCCCCTTCGTCTGCCATATCCGCCGGAACTCCTGCCTAGCCTGACTGTGATCTGCGTGAATTCGGGGAGTTGACCAGGGATGACAGGCAGAGAAAACAACTTCGGCCCCATCGCCGGCATCGCGCTGATCGTGGGCTCGGCCCTCCTGTGGGGCGTGGCCCACCTGGCCGCCGAACGTCGCCGGACCGGCCTCGCGCTCATGGCGGCGTACGTGCTGGTGCTGGCCGTCGCCATCACCGCGGTCACCGGGTTCGGCGCCAGACTGCTGTCGCTGGCGGTGCAGCCGGGCTGGCTCACCGTCCTCACGCTCACGCTGGGCGCGATCGCGTTCGCCTGGTCCCTGGTGATCATCTGGTCCTTCGTCCTCGTCCGGCCTCCTCGCGGGAACACCGCCGGCCGCGCCCTGACCACGGTGGTGGCCGCCGCTCTCTGCGCCCTCATCCTGGCCCCGGCCGCCTACGCCGCCCGGCTCGCGTACCTGTCGCGGGAGGTGGTCAGCACCCTGTTCGCGGGCAACGCCTCCCCGATCCTGGCGCAGGACCCGTGGAACGGCGCCCAGCGGATCACCTTCCTGCTCATCGGCGCCGACGCCGCGCCGAACCGGCCCGGAGTGCGTACCGACAGCATGACCGTGGCCAGCGTGGACACCGCGACCGGAGCCACCACCCTGTTCGGCCTGCCGCGCAACCTGGAGCAGGTGCGCCTGCCCGAGGGCCCGGCCAGACAGCGCTTCCCCTACGGCTTCACCGGCGACGGACCGAACACGCCCGGCCTGCTCAACGAGATCTTCCAGTACGCCGAGGACCACCCGGAGATGGTGCCCGGCGCCCGGAAGGGACATCGCGGTCCGATACTTCTCAAGCGGACGATCAGCGACATTCTCGGCATCCCGGTGGACTACTACGCGATGGTCGACATGAAGGGCTTCGCGGAGATCATCGACGCGATGGGCGGCGTCAAGGTCACCATCAAGGAGCCCATCGTGTACGGCAAGTACCGCGAGGGACTGCTGGCCGCCGGCACCCGCAGGCTGTCCGGCGAGGAAGCCCTCTGGTATGGCCGTTCGCGCACCGACAGCGACGACTACGTGCGCATGGGCCGGCAGAAGTGCCTGCTCAACGCCGTGGCCAAGCAGGCCGACCCGATCACCGTGCTCAACAGCTTCGAGGAGTTGGCCTCGGCCACCAAGCGGGCCATCTCCACCGACCTCCCGCAGACGCTGCTGCCCCCGGTGATCGAGCTCGCGGCCGAGGTGAAGGACGCCCGGATCAGGAGCGTGAGCTTCGTGCCGCCGCTGATCAACACCGCCGCCCCAGACTGGCACCTGATCAGGAACACGGTCACCGAGGCCCTCGCCAGGCGGGCCGGGCACCAGCCCGGCGCGCAGGCCCGGCAGAACAGGGGTCCCGCCTCTCCCATCGCCCTCGACGCGACCTGCGCCTGAGCGCCGCTCAGACCGTCTCGTCCAGGTGGTCGGCGTAGTATTCGACGGCCCGGCGGTAGCCGCCGACCTGTTCGGCGGCGGCCAGCACCTTGAGTAGCGTGCCGACCGCCTCGCGGGCCTGGCCGGAGTTGTAGAGCGCCATGGCCTTGAACACCCGGAGCCCCGGGTCGTCGGGAAACTCCGCCAGACCCCGCTCGAAGACCGCCAGCGCCTCGCCGAAGCGCCCCAGCACCCGCAGCGTGCTGCCGAGCCCGGTGAAGGCGCCGAGCCGGTCGCCGGCGGCCAGCCCCTCTCCAGCCAGCGCACGCTCGTAGAACGGCACCGCCTCGGACTCCAGGCCGAGCGCGTCGTGCACCCACGCCGTCTGGTAGGCCACCTCGGGGTCGTCCGGATGCCGCCGGGAAAGCTCCAGGAGCAGCTCACGGGCCGCCTCGCGGTCGCCCTCCTCGCGCAGCCGCACGGCATGCGCCAATTCCGCGTCACCCATGTGCCCAGTGTGGCATGATGGGCCACCGACATAATGACAACGGTTTTCATAATCACTGGAGCGTGGACGTGAGGGTGGCGTTCGTCGGCAAGGGCGGCAGCGGCAAGACCACGATGTCGGCGCTGTTCACGAGATACGTGACGAGCCAGGGCGCCCCCGTGGTCGCCATCGACGCCGACATCAACCAGCACCTCGCCCTGGTGCTCGGCGTCGACCCGCCACCCGAGCCGCTGGGCGCGCACCTGACCGAGATCAAAGACCGCCTGCGCGGCGACAACCCGCGCATCCCCTCGGCCGAGGCCATGGTCAAGACCACTCCGCCGGGCCGCGCCTCCCGGCTGCTCGACTTCGACGACCTGGCGGGCAGCGAGTTCGCGGTCACCACGCCCGAGGGCGCCCGGCTCATGGCCACCGGGCCGTTCACCGAGGACGACCTGGGCGTGGCGTGCTACCACTCCAAGGTCGGCGCGGTGGAGCTGCTGCTCAACCACCTGGTCGACGGTCCCGGCGAATACGTGGTGGTGGACATGACCGCCGGTGCCGACTCCTTCGCCTCCGGCCTGTTCACCCGCTTCGACCTCACCTTCCTCATCGCCGAACCCACCCTGCAGGGCGTGAGCGTCTACCGCCAGTATCGTGACTACGCCGCCGACTTCGACGTGCGGCTCGCGGTGGTCGGCAACAAAGTGCACGGCCCGTCCGACGTCGACTTCCTGCGTTCCCAGGTGGGAGACGACCTCCTCACCTGGATGGAGCACTCCGCCGGCGTGCGGGCCATGGAGCAGGGCCACCCGTTCACGCTCGACCGCCTCGAGCCCGCCAACGTCGACGTGCTGGCCATGCTGCTCAAGCAGCTGGACGCGCAGGAGAAGGACTGGGTCAGGTTCGGCCACCAGACGGAGGAGTTCCACCTGCGCAACGCCCGCGCGTGGGCCAACGCCAGGGCCGGTTTCGACCTCGCCGACCAGATCGACTCCGAGTTCGTCTACGGCCCCTGACCACACGACTGTTCCCCTCCAGCCATCTGGAGCGTTATGCCGACGCCACATAGCGTCAGTTTGATCCCCTTTTGAGAGGAGACAGCATGTCGCTGACCGTTCCGAACGATCTGCTCGACCAGGCGAGAGCCGGCGAGATCGACGACGCGGCGTTCGTCGCCTGCGTCCGCGACTCCCTGCCCTACGCGTGGTCGGTGATCAACGAGCTGGTCCAGCAACGCGATCAGTCCGGCGCCGAGTTCGCCGACAACCAGGTGCCACCGCCTTCGGAGGAGGCACGCGGCCAGCTCCTGCGCTGCCTGGCCAGCGACGCGATGCGCGGCGCCCTCGAACACCACTTCGGGGTACGGCTGGCCTTCCAGAACTGCCACCGGGTCGCGGTCTTCGACCCCGCGGCGGCCGAGGCCCTGCGCGAGTTCGTCACCCCGAGAGCCCAGATCCTCAACCAGAAGCCGGAGCTGGTCGACTGCTGATCCGGGCAACGGCTGGTGGGCCGGGTCCCGCCCCGGTTCACCGCCGTCGGCGCAGCACCTCGGGCAGCACCTCGGCGCCCAGCCGGCGGATGTTCGCCAGGGTGCGCCGGTGATCGCCGAGCCCTTCGACCATGAGGACGAGGTGCTCCACCCCGGTCGTCTCGGCGGTGCGCAGGATCGTCTCCACGCACCGGTCCGCCGACCCGACCGGGTGGACCCGGGTCAGGAAGTCCACGTACTCATCGATGTCGCGGGGCGCCCTGGCCCGGCCGTCCACCGTCACATAGCCCGCCAGCCCGGGCTCCAGCCAGCGGGGCATCGCCTCCTTCAGCTCCCGCACGGCCTCGCGGGTGGAGTCGGCCACGTGCCCGACCGCCGCCGCCACATGCCCGGTCTCCCGCTCCCCTCTGCGCGCCTCGTACGCGGCCACCGCGGCGGCCTTCTCCCGATCGTCCACGTGCATCCCCAGCAGCATCGGCAGCCCGTGGTCCGCGGCCAGCTCCAGGGTCGGCGCCGACGTGCAGGCCACGACCGGACGCATCCGGGCCGCGGGCACCAGCGAAACCTCGCGAAACCGGAAGAACTCCCCGTCCGCCGACACCGGCTCCCCGGCCAGGGCCCGCACCAGCACGTCGAGCGACTCCCCGAACCCCCGCTCGAACCGGTCGAGACCGGTGCCGAACACCTCCAGGTCCACCCACGGCCCGCCCCGGCCGATCCCCAGCTTGAACCGGCCGCCCGACAGGTGGTGCAGCATGGCCGCCTGCTCGGCCAGAGCCACCGGGTGCTGCGTGGACAGCACGCTCACCGCGGTCCCGAGGCCGATGCGGCTCGTCCGGCCGATGGCCACGGCGGCCAGGGTCGCCGCCGACGGGCAGACGCCATAGGTCATGAAGTGGTGCTCGGCGATCCAGACGTCGTGGAACCCGGCCTCCTCGGCCGCCACGATCAGCTCGACGGCGTCGGCCAGCACCCGCTCGGGCCGCTGCCCGGGGAACTGCGCCACGACGAGGAAGATCCCGATGCGCATGGGCTAGCCGAACAGGCTGACTTGGCCCTCGATCACCGCCGGGTCGCGGTGCCGTTTGAGGTGCCGCCACCGTGGCAGGTCGTCGAGGTAGGACCAGGACATCCGGTGGTGCTCGGTGGGCCCGAGGCGCGCGAGGGCCTCCTGGTGGACCGGCGACGGGTAGCCGGCGTTGTCCGCGAAGCCGTAGCCGGGGCAGCCGATCGTCGCCATGTAGGCGTCGCGCCGCACCTTGGCCAGCACCGACGCGGCCGCCACCGAGATGCTCGCCGCGTCTCCCCTGACCTCCAGCCGGACCGGCCAGGGCGCGCCGATGTAGTCGTGGCCACCGTCGAGGATCACGGCGTCGGGCCGGACGGGGAGGGCGTCGAGGGCCCGGCGGGCGGCCCGCCGCAGCGCCTCGGTCATGCCCAGCGTGTCGATCTCCGCGTGCGTGGACTCGCCGTAGCCGATGCCGGCGGCCCACGACTCGATCTCGACGGCGAGCTTCTCGCGTTTCGCGGCCGACAGTTGCTTGGAGTCGGTCAGGCCGGAGGGCGGGGCCGACAGGTCGGTGACGACCGCGCAGACCGTCACCGGGCCCGCCCAGGCGCCGCGGCCCACCTCGTCGATGCCCGCCACCGTACGGGCGCTGCTCTGGGAGAGCAGGAGGTGCTCGATGTCGTAGGACGGCGCCATAGCCGCAGACGCTACCGCTCCGCGAGCCGTACCGGATCCAGATCGGCGGCGATGTAGCGGGCGGCCACGTGGATGGCCCGCAGGGTGACCGACACCGAGGGGCGGTGGACGCTGGAGGCGCGGGCGACGGCGTGCACCTCGCGGCCCACCGGGTCGCCCGGAAACTGGCGGACGGCCAGGCCGCGTACCCCGGCCCCGAGCGCCAGCGCGGGCACGGCGGCGATGCCGATGCCCTTGGCCACCAGCGACAGGATCGTGCCCAGGCCCTCGAACTCCCAGGGCGTCGGCTTGGTGCCGCCCACGTCCACGAACAGCCGGTCGACCGCCAGCCGGGACGGCTCGCCGTCCGGTGTGGCCATCCACGGCTCGTCGCGCAGCTCCTGCAGGTCGAGCGGCACCTCGGGGTCGGCCAGCCGGTGCTTGCGCGGGAGCACCAGCACGAGCGGGTCGTGCAGCAGCGGGAACACCCGCACGCTCTCGTTGCCGCTGCCGGCCCGGCCGTACCAGTCGTCCACGAGCGCGATGTCGACCTCGCCCGACTGCACCTCCCGCATGCCCCGCCCGGACCTGCTCTGGCGCATCCGGAGGGTCAGCTGGGTGTGGCGGCGCAGGGAGCGGGCGAGCGCGGGCGCGAACGCCACCGCCGCCGTGGGGAAGGCGGTCAGCACCACCCGGCCGCTCGGGGTGCCCGCGTGCGCCGAGAGGTCGGACTCGGCCTCCTCGACCATGGACAGGATGCGCTCGGCGTGGACCACGAGGCGGCGGCCCGCGTCGGTGAGCTCCGCGCTGCGCGCGGTCCGGTCGATGAGCGCGGTGCCGGTCTCGCGTTCGAGTGCCACCAGTTGCTGGGACACGGCGGAGGGGCTGTAGCCGAGCGACTCAGCCGTCGCGGCGATGCTGCCACGGCGGGCAAACTCGCAGATCAACGCCAAACGGCGCAATTCGAGCATCGGACTTCCTTATGCCTACCCACAACAAGGGGCGCTTGTGGTGATGCCTTCATCCAACCACCCTGGGAACGTGACAAACATGACGGTGACCCTGTCCGCCACCCTGGCGGCGAACGAGGAGATCGAGCGAAGACGGCGCGCCGGGGAGCGCGTGCTGCATCTGGCCTTCGGTGAGGCCGGGTTGCCCGTCCACCCGGCGCTGCGCGAACGGCTGGTCGCCGCCTCCCATCGCAACGGCTACGGGCCGGTCGCGGGAGCGGCCGAGCTCCGCGCGGCGGCGGCGGGCTACTGGACCCGGCGAGGGCTCCCGACCGACCCCGACCTGGTGGTCTGCGGCCCCGGCAGCAAATCGCTGCTGTACGGGTTGCTCCTGGCGATAGGCGGCGACATCGTGCTGCCGATGCCCAGCTGGGTCAGCTACGCCGCGCAGGCCGACCTCATCGGCTCACACCCGATCCTGGTGCCCGCGCCTCCGGGCGAGGGCGGCGTGCCCGATCCCGAGCTGGTGACCTCGTCCGTGCTCCACGCGCGCGCCCAGGGCAGGACCGTCAGCTCGCTGCTCGTGACGTTGCCCGACAACCCGACCGGACGCCTCGCCACACCGGAGACCATCGGCCGCCTGGTGCGGGTGGCCCGCGAACTCGACCTGATCATCATCTCGGACGAGATCTACCGCGACCTCCTGCACACCCCCGACCTGCCCTACACCTCGCCGGCCGAGCTCGCGCCCGAGCGCACGGTCATCACCACCGGGCTGAGCAAGAGCCTGGCGCTGGGCGGCTGGCGCATCGGCGTGGCCCGGCTGCCCGACGGCGCGTACGAGCTGCGCAGGAGCCTGCTCGGGGTGGCCAGCGAGATCTGGTCGGCCCCGGCCGCCCCGGTGCAGGAAGCCGCCACCTACGCCTTCACCGACCCGCCCGAGCTGATGGGGCGCATCGTGCAGAGCCGGAGGCTGCACGGCGCGGTGGCGCGGGCGGTGCACGAGAGGTTCGCCGAGATCGGCGCGTCGGCGCCGGTGCCGCAGGGCGGCTTCTACCTCTACCCCGACCTGGGCCACCTGCGCCTGGGCGGCTCGGCCGAGATCACCCGGAGGCTGCTCGAGGATCACGCCATCGGCGTGCTGCCCGGTCAGGCCTTCGGCGAAGACCCGGCCGCCGCGCGGGTGCGGGTGGCGGTCAGCCTGCTCTACGGGGAGACGACGGCCGAGCGCCTGGCCGCTCTGCACAGCCCGGATCCGCTCCGGCTGCCATGGATCGCGGCCAGTCTCGACCACCTCTCGACGGGTCTGAAAGGGCTGTCGCCGACCCGCCGGGCGGCGTCGCGCGAACGGCGTCCGACGCTCGTGCCGACCGCGTGTCACGGCTAGCCGAAATCTTTCCCAACGGGCCGGTTCCGGGCATCGGAATCGGCCCTCTGACCTGGGAAAACACTCACTCCGCCGAAAGGCGCGAAAGTTGCCCGGCGTCGCCTGGTCACACCATGCCCAAGCACCCCTCATCATGTGCTCATGCCCGCTCTTGTCACCTTGTCCGGGCGCCTCGTGCGCCTGGAACCTCTCAGCCACGCGGCGGTCGACGAGCTCGTCGCCGCGGCGAGTGAAGACCGCTCTGCGTATGCCTTCACTCGGGTCCCGGATGGCCGGGACGAGATGGTCTCCTATGTGGAGGCCGCACTGGCTGAGCAGGCGGAGGGCCGCACGATGCCCTTCGCCATCCGGTGGCTGAACACCGACCGCGTGGTCGGTGCCACCCGTCTCATGCACCTGGAGTACTGGCAGGGTCCACTGCCCTGGCCTCCGGGCACACGGGGCGCGGTGGGCGAGGTCCCGTCCGTGGCCGACATCGGTTACACCTGGCTGGGCGCGTCCGCCCAGGGCACGGGTGTCAACCGCGAGAGCAAGTTCCTGCTGCTCTCACACGCCTTCGAGACGTGGAACGTCCACCGCATAACCCTGAAGGCAGATGTCCGCAACAGCCGATCCCGGGCCGCCATCGACGCCCTCGGCGCACACTTCGACGGGGTGCGGCGAGCGGATAGCCGGGGCGCCGACGACACGGTCCGAGATACGGCGTACTACTCGATTCTTCGCTCGGAATGGCCCGCGGTCCGAGAACAGCTGACGCTCCGGCTCGGCCTGGTCCCGGCGGCATAGGAAAACATCCACCGAAGGCCCCGCCCGAACCTCAGGGCGGGGCCTGTAGCTTTTCCGGGCCCGATATGAATGAGGCATGACCGCCCCCGTGTCCTGGGGCCATGCCTTTACTGACCTCAGCATGCGGCCACACGTTCAACAGACAATCAACACCAGATCAACGCTTGGGTTAACGAAAGGCACGGCGCCTGTCTGTTACGCGAGGATGGATCTATGATTTGGTAACAAATCGTTCCATTGCCTTGGAGATGTACGGCATGGCTGGTCAGGACATCGAAGGCGGACTGCGCTTCGCCGTGCTCGGTCCTGTGCGCGCGTGGCGTGCCGACCAGGAGCTCGACCTGGGCACCCCGTTGCAGCGTTCCATTCTCGGCATGCTGCTGCTGCGCGAAGGGCGCGCGGTCACCCCGTCCGAGATGATCGACGCGGTCTGGGGCGAGGAGGCACCGCCGAGGGCGCTGGGCGCACTGCGCACCTACGTCTCCAGGTTGCGCACCGTGCTCGAACCCGACCGGCCCGCCCGCTCCCGGCCCGAGCTGCTGACCTCCGTCGGCCGGGGCTACGCGCTGCGGCTGCCCGACGGCTCGCTCGACCTGACCCGCTTCGAGCGCGGCATCGCCGAGGCCGAGGCGTCCCGCAAGGCCGGCCGGCTCACCGACGCCGCCGGGGCGCTGCGCGCCGCGGTCGCCCTGTTCGAGGGGGAGCCGCTGGCCGGCGCCGTCGGCCCCTACGCCGAGCACCAGCGCGACCGGCTGGTCGAGCGCCGGATCACCGTGATCGAAACGCTCATGGACGTCGACCTGGAGCTGGGCGCCCACGCGTCGGTCGTCTCCGAGCTGATCGCGCTGACCGCCGAACACCCCCTGCGCGAGCGGCTGCGCGCCCAGCTCATGCTCGCCTACTACCGGTGCGGCCGGCAGGGCGACGCGCTCGCGGTCTTCACCGAGACGCGCGCGGCGCTGATCGACGAGCTGGGCATCGAACCCGGCCCCGAGCTGACCCAGCTGCACCACCGCATCCTGGCCGCCGACCCGACCCTGGCCGCGGCCGAGCAGCCCGAGCCGCCCGAACAGGAGGAGGAGCCGGCGCCGGAGCTGCCCCGGCCGGCGCAGCTCCCCGCCGCCGTAAACGACTTCACCGGGCGCAAGGAGATCGCCGGGCGGCTGCGCACGCTGCTGTCGGCGCACGCGTCCGGCGAGGGCGTGCCGGTGGCCGCGATCTGCGGCATAGGGGGCGTGGGCAAGACCGCGCTGGCCGTGCACGTGGCCCACGCCACCGGTGACCTGTTCCCCGGCGGCCAGCTCTACGCCGACCTGCGCGGCAACACCGGCGAGGCCACCGCGCCCGAGTCGGCCCTCGGAGCGTTCCTGCGCGCGCTCGGCATCCCGGCCGACGTCATCCCCGAGGGGCTGGCCGAACGGTCGGCGCTCTACCGGTCGATCCTGGCCGACCGGCGCATCCTCGTGCTGCTCGACAACGCCCGCGACGCCGAGCAGGTCAGCCCGCTGCTGCCCGGCTCGCCCGGTTGCGCGGCGATCGTCACCAGCCGGGTCAAGCTGGCCGACCTGCCGTCGGCCCGGCTGATCGACCTCGACGTGATGGAGCCGGACGAGGCGCTGTCGCTGTTCGCGGCGGTGGCCGGGCCCGAGCGGGTGGCGGCCGAGCACGGCGCGGCCATGGACGTGGTGGCCGCCTGCGGGTTCCTGCCGCTGGCCGTACGGATCGTGGCCGCCAGACTGGCGGCGCGGCCCTCGTGGACGGTCGCCTCCCTGGTGCCCAGGCTGGCCGACGAGCAGCGCCGCCTCGACGAGCTGCGTGTGGGCAACCTGGCCGTGGAGGCCACCTTCGCCCTCGGGTACGGCCAGCTGGAGGCGGCCCAGGCCCGTGCGTTCCGGCTGTTGTCGCTGCCCAGCGGGCCCGACATCTCGCTGGGCGCGGCGACGGCGGTGCTGGCGATGAGCACGCTGGAGACCGAGGACCTGCTGGAGTCGCTGGTCGACGCCAGCCTGCTGGAGGCGCCCGCGCCGGGGCGCTACCGCTTCCACGACCTGATCAAGCTGTTCGCCCGGCGGATCCTGGAGAAGACCGAGCGGCAGCAGGCCCGGACGATGGCGCTGCGCCGGCTGCTCGGCTTCTACCTGGCCTCGGCCCAGTCGGCGCACCGGCTGGCCTACGAGGGCAGCATGATCGCCGACAATCTGGTGGTGGTCGGCAGCGGGCGCACGTTCGGCACGGTCCAGGAGGCCGTCGCCTGGCTGATCGCCGAGGGCGACTCGCTGTTCGCCGCGATCAACCAGGCCGCCGGCTCCTCCCGTACGGCCGAGCAGCTGCTGCCCGCCGGCGACCTGCTGGTGGCGATGGAGCCGCTGCTGGAGGCGGGCACCCACACCCGTGAGTTCGGCCACGGCACCCGCGCCGTGCTGGCCACCGCCCAGCGCATCGACGACAAGGGCAGCGAGCTGCGGGCCCGCTACGTGCTCGGCAGGGTGATGTTCGCGGGCAACCGGCTGGCCGAGGCCGAGGAGCAGTTCAGGATCGTGCACGAGCTGTCCGTCGCCCGCGAGGAGAAGGTCGTCACCGGCGAGGTGATGAACGCCCTGGCCGTCGTCGTCGGCCGGCAGCGCCGCCACACCGAGGCGCTGTCCTGGTTCGAGTCGGCCACGCGCTTCTACCGGGCGAACGGCGTGCCCGCCGGCGAGGCCCTCGTGCTCAGCTACTCCGCCCGCGACCACCTGGGCCTCGGCCGCCCCGAGGACGCGATCGCCGCCGCCGAGAAGGGCCTGGCCATCTTCACCGAGATCGGCAGTGGCGCCGGCACCGCCCGCGCCCGCTATCACCTCGGCATCGTGCTCTCCCGGGTCGGCCGCCTCACCGAGGCCGTCCACCACCACGCCGAGTGCCTGGCCTTCTTCCGCGCGAGCAAGCAGCGGGTCTGGGAGCAGCGGGTCTGCTCGCGGCTGGCGGAGACGTTCATCGCCGCCGAGCGCTACTCCGACGCCGTACGCCACGCCGAGGAGGCGCTGGTCGTGTCCAGGGAGATCGGTCATCCGTACGGCGAGGCGCTCTCGCTCACGGTGCTGGGCAAGGCGCTCGAGGGTCTCGGCGCCGCCGAGCGGAGCACCGACTGTCTACGGCAGGCCTTCGACATCTTCACCAGGCTCGGCGCCCCCGAGGCCGGGGACCTCAAGGTCCTCCTCGACGGCGCTCAGGTCGTCGAGTCCTGAGTACAGCTCGTCGTCCAGACGTGTCATCCACACATGGTTGATCAAGGCTGTCCTTTGGAGTCACGAAGCCCCCGTGACCGGTGGTTCCTGAGGATGTTCGGCCCGGCCGGCCATCTTGACCGTCACGCGTCGCCAGGGGGCCCGGTTGTCCGGATGCTCCGCGTGTCGGCTAGCCGCCTCACATAGACGGCCGGCCGGACCAGACACGGGCCTCGAACCCCCCGGGTCCGTGTCGTGGTATGAGCGTCCGCTCTGGGGCTCAACATCCAATCAACAGCCGATTGCCGCACTTGTCAGAGGAGGAAGTAGCCCTCGGCGATCAGCGGGCGGATGGAGTCGGCCTGCAGCATATCGCCGTCTCCGACCAGCTCGGCTATCACGTTGAGCAGCGGGCCCAGCGCCAGCTCGCCGTCGCACACCCCGGCCAGCGCGGCCTCCACCGTGCCGACCTCCCTGACCCGGCGCAGGCCCGTGGTCTGGCGCAGCACGATCCGCATCGGGTCCTCGGCGCCCGGCAGGCCGATGCGCTCGTCGAGCAGCCCGTCGGCCGTCCGGGGCAGCGCGGACGCGAGGTCCTTGGCGCGGTGGGCGGTCGCGATGGCGTCGAGCACGTCGTCGACGTAGTCGCCCACCGGGAGCGTGACCTGGTGGGTGAGCTGCTCCACACGGACCACCGGGTCGAGCGTGCCGGAGTTGCGCAGCGTGATCCAGCCGAAGCCGACGCCCTCGACCTTGTGCTCCTCGAACCACGACAGCCAGCGGTCGTAGTGTTCGGTGTAGCCGGGGGTGCCCTGCTCGGCGGCGTCCCTGAGCCACAGCTCGACGTATTCGGCCGGGTCCTGCACGTCACGCTGGACGACCCAGGCATCGCAGCCGGTGTCGCCGAGCCAGCCGCCGACGCGCTCGCGCCAGTCTTCGGCCTCGACGTGCAGCCAGTTGGCCAGGAAGTGGGCCTGGCCGCCGGGGTTGAGGTGGCGGGGCGCCTGCCGTACGAGATCGCGGCAGAATGCGTCGCCCTCGCCCCCCGACTCGCGATAGGTCAGGTTTCCGGCTGGGGAGACGACGAACGGCGGGTTGGAGACGACCAGGTCGAACAGCTCGTCCTCGACCGGATCGAACATCGAGCCCAACCGCGCGTCCACACCCGAAACGCCGGAGAGCTCCCAGCTCAGCCTGGCCAGCTCGACGGCCCGCGGGTTGACGTCCGTGGCCACGATCTCGCCGGCCCGGCCCGCCAGGTGGAGCACCTGCACGCCGCAGCCGGTGCCGAGGTCGAGCGCCCGGCCGACCGGCCGGCGGCTGACCAGCTGCGCCAGGTTGGCCGAGGCGCCGCCCGCGCCCACGACGTGGTCGGCGCGCAGGGCCGGGTCACCCGGCCGCACCTTGCGGTCGGAGACCAGGTAGCCACCGGTCTCCCAGGGCTGGAGGTGCACCTCGGCCTTGACCAGGTCACCCTCGCCCACGACCAGGCCCGACTCGAGCACCGCCGGCGGCAGGCTCCGGGCGGGGACGGGCACGCCGAGCCACCAGAGCCGGATCATCGTGGCCAGCGGGTCGCCATCGGCCGTCGCGCGCATGGCCGGGACCAGCTCCTCGCGGGCCAAGGCGGAGGCCGCCATCCGGCCCAGCCGGTCGCGGACGCCGTCGATCGTGTAACCGGTCTCCAGAAGGTGATCGCGCAGTCGTTCCACGGGTCCATCCTTTCACCGCAGAGCGACACGCATGATCCAATACTGACAGTGTTCATACTGTTACCGAAATACCCAAGCGTTCTGCAAGCGGGGGACAAGCGGGGCGCGATATCTCTAGGGAGCCCAGCTCGCCGTTCGAAGAGGAGCGGATCCCGTGCTCATCCCGTGCCTGGCCTGCGAGTCCCGCTTCGTGCCCGACGAGTATTTCCGCGCCTGCTCCGACTACAACCGCGGGCTGGACCTGGTGTCGTGGACCTGCCCCCGCTGCGGCAACCGTGACGACCTCCGTGTGCTGCCCGGCGAGCTCGGCTTCGGCTACCCCTACCGGGGACGGTTCGACGTGCACGACCGGGTGCGTGTGCCGGGGCTGCGCAGGAAGCGCGGCGACCTGCGGCTCGACATCTCGCTCGACGCGGGCCGCTGGCGGGTGCCTACGCGGATCCGGCAACTCGTATGACCGGCGGGCAGGCGTGCGCGGGCTTCTCGCCGCGCAGCAGCCGCGCGATGTCCTCCACGATCGTCTCGGCCCGCTCCTCCTGACTCTCCCCGGTCGCCTCGCCCAGGTGGGGCGTGAGCACGACGTTGGGCAGCCGGGTCAGCGGATGCGTGGGGTCGAGCCACTCGCCCTCGAAATGGTCGAGCCCGGCCCCGCCCAGATGTCCCGAGCGGAGCGCCTCGACCAGCGCGGTCAGGTCGTGGAGCCCGCCCCGCGAGGTGTTGAGGTAGATGGCCCCCGGCCGCATCGCGGCGAACTCGACACCACCGAAGAAACCCCTGGTCTCGCCGGTCATCGGCACGTGCAGCGAGACGACGTCGGCCTCGGCCAGCAGGGCCGTCAGGGTGTGGGTGGCCTCCGCGACGTAGGGGTCGCAGGCGATGACCCGCATGCCGAGGCCCTCACAGCGCCACCGCAGCGCCTTGCCGACCCGGCCGAGCCCCACGATGCCGAACGTCCGGCCGCTGAGCCGCCGGCCGCGATGCCGCTGCGCCGGTGGCACCCGCCCACGGTAGACGCGGCCGCGGCGTACCTCTCTGTCGGCCGTGACGAGGTGGCGGACGACCGCGAACATGAGCGCGACCGTCAGCTCGGCGACCGCCTCGGAGTCGCGGTCGGTGGCGGACAGGACGGTCACCCCGCGCTCGGCGGCGAGCGCCAGGTCGATCCCGGCGGGCCCGCCGATGCCGGCCACCACGTCGAGGGGCAGTGAGAGCACCGATGTGCGCACCTCGTCGCCGTTTGTGATGATCACGGTCGCGCCCGTCGCGATGACCAGGTCGGCGAGCTGCTCGTCGGTGAAGCCGAGACTCGGTCGCGGTGGAACCTCGGCCAGGTCGGCCACCTCGCTCAGGCGGGCGAGGGCGCGCTCCGGCAGTGCGGGCAGCACCAGCGCCCGAGGTCGTTTCACATCCGCGACAATAACACCACAGAGGGTGCTGAGATCATTGCTCCCCGCGCTGGCGGAGGCTCTGCCACGCGGCCTCTCCCAGGCCCTTGATCTCCTCGTCGCTGGGAGTGTAGGCGCCGGCGAACCAGAGCCGGCACATCTCCTGCGCCGGGCCGAGCCACAGGACGTAGCACATCGTCGGATGCACGGGCCGGAGCAGGCCGGCCCTCATGTGCGGCATCCACCAGTCGGACACGTGGCGGAAGAACGCCCGGCGGCCCTCGGCCACCTCGGCGCCTCCCGGCTCGTTCTTGCGCGGCGGGCGCTCGCTGATCAGCAGCCTGGCCCGCTCGGGGTGCTCGCGGGCCCACCGCATGTGGAAGGCGACGACCGCCTCGATGCCGTCACGAGCCGTCTCGTGCCGGACCAGCTCGGCCAGGAAGGCGGCCTGGTAGGCGTTGAGGATCTCGGTGTAGAGCACGCCGAAGACGTGCTCTTTGCTCGCGAAGTGGTGGTAGAAGCTGCCGACGCTGACGCCGCTCTCCTCGCGAAGGCTGGCCAGCGTTGTGGCCGACACTCCGTCCTGGCTGAATCGGCGAAGCGCACCCTCGATGATCCGGGTCCGCCCGTCGCGTCCGTTCTTGACACTCTTCACGACGTCAATGGTGAGGCACCAGAACCTTATTCCGCAAATACTCCGGGCCGTTGGATCATAGCGGTCACCTCCACCGAACCGGAAACGACCTTCATCGTGGCGTCCGGCCACTGCCGCCGGATCATTTTCAGCACCCGCCTGTTCTCGCCGAGCACGTCCATGCCGACGGTGGTCGCGCCCCGCACGGCGGCCCGGAACAGCAACGCGTTGATCAACCTCGGCCCCAGCCCGACCCCCTGCCACTCGTCGGCCACCACGACCGCGATCTCCACGTCGGCCACGCCGCCCTGGTAGCTCATGGCGTGGGCGATGATCTCGTCCTCGCGGGTGGCGACCAGGGCCTCCCGGCGCTCGTCCACCGCGAGGAGGGCGCGCACCAGGCCGGCGGCGGGGCTGGTGACCCCGGTGAAGAAGCGCAGGGTCTGGGTGTGGGGGGACAGCCCGACGAGGAAGCGTCTCACCCGCTCCTCGTCGTCACATCGGGCGAGGCGAATCTGAGTTCCAAGCACAGACTCAGCTTGGTCCATCGATCCTGAGTCTGTCAAATGAACTCAGGTATGATAGTGCGTATGAACGTGCCTTTCCGGGTGGACAACTGCTCGATCGAGCGAACCCTGGACATCGTCGGGGAGAAATGGACCTTCCTGGTGCTGCGTGAGGCATTCAGCGGCGTACGCCGGTTCGCCGACATGCAGGCGAGCACCGGCGCGCCCCGGCAGGTCCTCAGCGCCCGGCTGGCGCGGCTGGTCGACGAGGGGCTGCTGCGCAAGGTCCCCTACCGCGAGCCCGGCCAGCGCCAGCGCGACGAGTACCGGCTGACCGAGAAAGGCCGCGACCTCTACCCGCTGCTGGTCTCACTGATGCACTGGGGCGACAAATACCTCTCCGGCGAGCAGGGCCCGCCCGTGCGGCTGACCCACCGCGACTGCGGCGCCCCTGTCGAGCAGCACTTCCGGTGCGCCGAGGGTCACGAGGTGGCCGGACCGCACGAGGTCACGCCGCTGCCTGGCTCAGGCGCCAAGCTCAAGAGCGCGTAGGCAGCGCCGGAAGTCGACCAGCGTCAGCAGCGCGGCCCCGGTCAGCAGCACGGCCACGGCCGAGGTGCGTACGACCAGGTAGGTCTGGATGGTCTGGCTCAACAGCAGCCAGAGGCTCAGGGTGGCGTTGCCGAGCTGGGCGCATCCCCAGACGAGGGACTGCCGGGTAAAGAACCGCCGCATCAGCGGATTTTCCAGGACATGGGCGGGCAGCGGCACCAGGTCCTCCGCCACCCGACGGGCCAGCGGCCTGCGTACCCTCGCCGTCGCCAGGAACGCCGCGGCGGCGCAGAAGACGCCCAGCGTCGGCTGCAGGAAGAACAGCACCGCGCTGCCGGACAGCAGCGCAAGCACCGCCCGCACGGTGACCGTGCCCGCGGCCAGCAGCACCGCCCCCGGCACGGGGCGGCGTCTGGCCAGCCGGCACGCCACTCCCCCGTAAACCCAGACCACCGCCACCACGACGCCTCCGACGAAGCCGGAGACCATCATCCCGGCGTAGAAGACGGCGACGGGCAGGATCATGCCCTCGAAGATCCGCGGCACGGCGTGGCGGAGCAGCAACGGAAGCCGGGGCAGCTCGAACACGGGCCCCGCGGGGGGCGCGGCAAGCATGGTCATGGGGCTCTTCGAGGGCCTCTCGAGGGGGTGACGGGGGGATCCCGGGTGAGGCCCTTCGGAGGGGTCGTACGGGACGAATCCCGACCGTACGCGATGAACCGGTATTCGGTCACCGTTTCGACCAGATGGCGATCACGTCCCCGCGTCCGGCCAAGACGGCAGGTCGAGGAGAGGCGTGTGGGAGAGCACGGGTGCCGATGCCTACCCTTGAAGGGTGTACCGGTTCCTCCTCACGCCTCGCTGGATCGCCCTGCACATCGTCGTGCTGCTGGTGATCCCTGCCTTCGTCTTCCTGGGGCAATGGCAGTTCGGGCGGTTCGAGGAACGCTCGGCCAACTCCGACCGGGTCACCGCCAACCTGTCGGCCCCGCCGGTGCCCGTGGAGAGCCTGGCCGGGCAGGAGATCGACCAGGACGACCGCTACCGGACCGTGACGGCCTCCGGCACCTACGACCCGGCCCACGGACTGCTGGTGCGACGGCGACCGCAGGAGGGCCGGCCCGGATACTTCGTGCTCACCCCGCTGACCCTCGCCGACGGGCGGGCCGTGCTCGTCAACCGCGGCTGGGTGAAGGCGGGGGCGACGGCCGACTCCCCGCCCGAGGTGCCGCCGCCGCCGACAGGTCAGGTAAATGTCACTGGACGGCTACGCCTGAGCGAGACCGAGAAGTCGAGCGGCCTCCGCGACCGGCCCGGGTTGCCCGCCGGGCAGGTGCTGCTCATCAACAGCGACGCGATCGGCCAGGGCCTGCCCTACCGGCTGCTCGACGGCTACGTGGAGCTGACCGGGCAGCAACCGGAGGTCGCGTCCGCGCCCGAGCCGGTCCCCGCGCCCGACGTGGGTTCCGGCGGCGGCCTCAACCTGGCCTACGGCGTGCAGTGGTGGCTGTTCATCGGGGTGGCGATCGGCGGCTGGCTGCTGCTCATCCGGCGCGAGGTGGCCGACAGGAAGGCGGCGGGGGCTCAGGGTGTGTCCCAGGAGGAAACCGCTTCTACCGGTTAAAGTACCAAGGGTGCTTCGTCACATTGAGTTCCTCAACATTTATAACTTTCGTGACGTGGGCGGATACGCCACAAAAGATGGACGATCCGTCCGATGGAAACGGCTCTACCGGGCCGACTCCCTGGGCTGGCTCGCCGGAGCCGACCTCGACACGTTCCGGGCGCTGAGCGTGCGCACCGTCATCGACCTGCGGCATCCGCAGGAGGTCGCCAACTCCGGCCGGGTCCCGCAAGCCGACGAGCTCGACTATCACAACCTGCCCATCGAGGGGCGCCGCTGGGACGTCACCGCCTACGACGACACGCTGGGCGTGGGCAGATACCTCGCCGACCGCTACCTCGAAGTGTCCGAGGACGGCATCGACAACCTGCGCACGTCCATCGAGATGATCGCCAGGGCCGACAGCGCGCCGGTCGTGATCCACTGCGCCGCGGGCAAGGACCGCACCGGCCTGCTCACCGCGCTCGTGCTGGCCCTGGCGGGCGTGGCGGAGGAGGACATCGTCGCCGACTACGCGCTGACCGGCCTGGCCACCGAGCGCTTCATCATCAGCTGGCAGAAACGGCATCCCACCGCGGCCAGGTGGCCCGGCTTCGGCGTGGCCCCGGCCGAGGCGATGCGGCTCTTCCTCGCCGACCTCGCCGACCGGCACGGCTCGATCGAGGACTACTGCGCCGACGTGCTCCGGATCGACTCCACGACCGTCCGCGAGCTCCAGGACCATCTGCTCGCACCGACTGACCAGAACACAACGGGGTAGGGGGCGACAGGGTTCGCATGGGCAGCATCCTCGTAAGGCGGACCCCTCGGGCCCGGGGTCGCCGATCATCCCCCTCCTGGCGATTCCGGGCTCCGCGAGGGTGTGGATACCCAACGGAGACGTCGCAGCTTGTTCGACGTTATCCCGCCGTCGTACGGTTACCTGCGTGACTACGCCGCTGCTCCCCGATCCGGATCCGAGGCGGCGCGACTATGTGATCATCTCCGCCGACGATCACTTGATCGAGCCTCCTGACCTCTTCGAGGGCCGGCTCGCGGAGAAATACGCCGATGTCGCGCCCAAGGTCGTGGAGACGGAGGCCGGTCACCAGGCCTGGCGATACGGAGGCGCCACCTACCCGTGCGCCGGTCTCGACGTGGGCGCGGGGCTGCCGCGCGAGCAGTGGACCCTCGACCCGGTCCGCTTCGACAACATGCGCCCCGGCTGCTACGACATCGAGGCCCGCATCGCCGACATGGACCTGGCCGGCATCTGGGCCGCGCTCTGCTTCCCCGGCATGCTGGCCGGCCAGGCCGGCATGCCGTTCGCCAGGACCCGCGACCAGGAGCTGGGCCTGGCCCTGGTCAAGGCGTGGAACGACTGGCACATCGACGTCTGGGCCGGCACCTACCCCGAGCGCATCATCGGCCTGCAACTACCGTGGCTGCCCGATCCCGACATCGCCGCCAAGGAGATCCGCGCCAACGCCGCCCGCGGGTTCAAGGCCGTGGTGTTCCCCGAGTTCCCGACGCGGCTCCGGCTGCCGTCGATCCACAGCGGCCACTGGGACCCGTTCTTCGCCGCGTGCGAGGAGACGGGCACCGTCGTGGCGTTGCACACCGGCGAGTCGAGCTGGTCGCCCGTGCCCTCGCCCGACACGCCCATCGAGGCGATCACCACGCTGATGCCGACCGCCGCCATGTTCGCCTGCGCCGACTGGCTCTGGTCGGGCCTGCCGCTGCGCTTCCCGGCGTTGCGCATCCTCATCGTCGAGGGCGGCGTCGGGTGGCTGCCGATGCTCGCCGAGCGGGCCGACTACGCGCTCGACCACCCGGTGGGCGAGGTGTCGTGGGAGGGCGGGCTCAAGCCCAGCGAGGTGCTGCGCCGCAACTTCTACTTCGGCACTCGTGACGACCACGCCCTGTCGGGGGTGCGGCTGGCGGTCGGGCTCGACCACGTGCTCCAGGAGAGCGGCTATCCCCACTCCGACTCCACCTGGCCCGACACGCAGCACGCGGTGACCCACAACCTCGGCGCCCTGCCGCCCGCCGACATCGCCAGGGTCGCCTACGGCAACGCGGCCCGTCTGTTCGGCCATCCGCTGCCGTCGCGCGCCTGGCTCAGGATGGAGGAGATCTAGCTTTCGAGCCTGCCCTGGATGACCTCGCGCTCGTGGTCGAGGTAGCGACCGCTCTCGCCGAGCAGCGAGCCGAAGAGCCAGAGGAAGACACCGAAGTCGTCGGCGACCCCGACCAGCACCAGGAAGTCGGGGATGACGTCGATCGGCGAGAGGATGTAGACGACGCCGAGCCCCATCATGGCCAGCTTCGACTTGCCCAGACCGGTGTACCTGCCGCGCATCACGGCGCCGATCATCCGCGGGATCGCCCGCACCCGCGCCGTGAGGCCCGGTGTGCCGGGCTTGGTCACATCTCGATACGCCCGCCTAGCCGCCGCTGCCCGTGCTGCCTTCGCCATCATGACGTCACCCCTACCCTGGCTTTTCACGACATAACGCGTTTCCGGGCCCGGTTGGTTCCCGCCGTCAGCGCAGGGCCCCGTGCGTGAACGGCCGGGCCTCCTCGATCTGCGCGGCCACACGCACCAGCAGATCCTCCCGGCCCGCCGCCGCCACCAGCTGGACGCCCACGGGCAGCCCCGCCCGCGTGGAGTGCAGCGGCAGCGAGATCGCCGGCTGGCCGGTCGCGTTGACCGCCGAGGTGTAGCCCACGGCGTGCGCGGTGCGGCCCAGGGCGACGCTGAGGTCGTCGGGCGGGATCCAGCCGAGCTCGAACGGCGCCACGCCCAGCGACGGCGCCAGCAGCAGGTCGTACCCCGACTCCCACCATGCGGCCATCCGCCTGCGAAAACCGTCGATCCACTGCACGGCCACGATGTGCTCGGCCGCGCTGTGGTTGCGCGCCACTCCCACCATCGCGGCGTTGCGCGGCTCCAGCTCCTCCATCCGTACGGGTCTGCCGCGCCGGACGCCGATGTTCTCCACCTCCGCGGCCAGGTTGTTCGCCACGATCGCGCCGAAGTGGCGGGGGAAGTCGGCCTCGCCGAGCGCCTCGGGGCAGCCGGGCGACACGTCGTGGCCGAGTGCCTCCAGCAGCCCGGCTGCCCGGGTGACCGCCTCGGCGACCTCCGGCACGTCCGGCACGTCGCCCCTCGGGTGGCTGGTCACGAACCCGACGCGCAGCCGTCCCGGATCCGCGCCGACCTCCTCGGCGAGCGGCCCCGGCAGCCGCGGCGCGTCGTACGGGTCGCCGTTCACGTAGCCGGAGACCAGGTCGAGCGCCGCCGCCGTGTCGCGGACGGTCCTGGTCACGAACCCGGGGCAGGACAAGCCGCTCCAGCCCTCGCCACCGGTGGGGCCGAAGCTGACGCGCCCGCGCGTGGGTTTGAGCCCCACCAGGCCGCAGAGCGAGGCGGGGATGCGGATCGAGCCGCCGCCGTCGCTGGCCGTGGCGATCGCCACCATCCCGGCCGCGACCGCCGCCGCCGATCCACCGCTCGACCCGCCCGCGGAGTATCCGGGATCGTACGGGTTACGCGTGGGTCCGAACGCAGCCGGCTCGGTGGTGATCGTGCTGCCGAACTCGGGCGTGTTCGTACGCCCCAGCACGACGAACCCGGCGGCCCGCAGCCTGACCGTGCCGTAGCCGCTCTCCTCGACCGGGACACCGTCGAGCACCCGCGAGCCCGCGCTGTAGGGCTCGCCCGCCTGCCGCCAGCCGAGATCCTTGAGCAGGATCGGCACACCGCGGAACGGCGCGTCGGCGGGAATGCCGTCGGCCTCGGCCAGCGCCCGCTCGAACCGTGGGTGGACGACAGCGTTGAGCTCGCCGTCGTGCGCCTCGATCTTCGCGATCGCCGCCTCGACCAGCTCCCGAGGCGACACCCGCCCATCGTGTACGGCCCGCGCCTGCCCGGCCGCGTCCAACCTCAGCACGTCGTCCATGTGTACCTCAGGCCTTGGGAGCCAGGTCGCGTACGGCCTGGGCGATCGGCACCTCGCCGCCGGGGATGGGCGCGAGGACGGGGGTGTCGAGGCCGTTGTCGACGTACTCCTGGATCCTGGCCCGGCACGTCGCGGCGTCGCCGTGCACCACCAGCGCGTCGACCACCTCGTCGGGGATGGCCTTCAGGGCCGCCTGGCGATCGCCCGCCGCCCAGGCCTCGTGCATCGGCCGCAGCACCTCGCCCCGGCCCAGCCAGTCGTGGAAGGCCGCGTAGACGGGCACGGTGAGGTAGCTCGCGAGCATCCAGCGGGCCATCTCGCGCACCTTGGCGGTGTCCTCGCTGACGCACACGAACAGGCGGGCGATCAGCTCGGTGTCCGGCCCGACCTCGGCCCGCACCTGGCGCACATCACCGGGCGAGAGCCAGTTCGTGATCGCGCCGTCGGCCTCCTGCGCGGCCAGGCGCAGCATGCGCGGCCGGAGCGCCGCCAGCACGATCTTGGGCGCGACCTTCGGCGCCCGCTCCAGCTTGAAGCCCTTGATCTCGAACGTCTCGTACTTCTCCGACACCTTCTCGCCCGCCAGCGCCTTCCTGAGGAAGCGCAGGGTGTCGCGGGTGCGCGCGTAGGGCTTGGCGAAGGTGCCCGCGTTCCACCGCTCCACGATCGCCGGGGAGGACGCGCCGATGCCCAGCACGAACCGCCCGGGGGCCAGGTCGGCCAGCGTGGCGGCGGACATCGCCAGCAGCCCCGGGCCGCGCGTGGAGACGGGGACGATCGCGCTGCCCAGCCTGATCCCCTGGGCCCACTCGGCGGCCATGGCCAGCGGCACGAAGCCGTCGACCCCGTTGACCTCGGCCGACCACGCGTCGGTGTAGCCGAGCGCGGGCAACTCCGCGATCAGGTCTCGTGAGTTCGCCAGCGAACGGTCGTAGAAGGGGATCGTCATGCCCCAGTTCTGGGTCATCGAGGCCTCCAGCCAAGCGTCAGTACCGCGACCATACCAACCGGATGGTATGTCGTCTCCGCCCGGATGATCCGGCCGGGCACTAGGCGCGCAGCTCGTGCATCGCCGCGATGAAGTCCTTCGTGATCCCCCGCAGCCCCGGCAGGTGCGAGAGGCCGACGAGCCGGTCCACGAGAGGCACCGTCACGTCGATCAGCCGGTAGGTGCGCACGCAACCGGGCGACGTGTCGTGCACCCAGAACAGCACCATGCCCATCGACAGCAGCCAGAGCAGCTCGGGCAGCTCCTCGCGCAGCTCGGCGTTCATGGCGTCGCGCGAGCCCTCGACGACCTGCCGATAGATCGCGATCGACGCCTCGCGCGCCGGCGACGTCTGGGCGCTGAACGGGCTCAGCGGGTTGGTGGGCTCGGCCGCGTGCTTGAAGAACTTGACCGCGAACTCGTGGTAGGGCTCGGAGACGCGCACCCACTCGCGCAGCACACCGCTCAGCCTGGCCGCGAAGGAGGACGTCGTGGCGAGCAGCTCACGGCAGGCCAGCTCGTGCTCGGCCTGGGCACGGTCGTAGTACGCCTGGATCAACGCCTCCTTGCTCTCGAAGTAGTAGTAGGCGTTACCCACGGACACTCCGGCCTCGGCGGCGATAGCGCGCATCGTCGTCGCGTCGAAGCCGCGCTCCCGGAACAGTCGCAAGGCCGTCTCGACGATGACCTCTCGGGTGCTCTCCGCTCCTCTGTTTCGGGCTTCGGACACGTTCGTCACTTTACGGCGTGATGCCGGTTAGGTCATGGAGCCGCACGGTGATCACCGACACACGGCAAAAATCCGTGTGCGACAGGGGTCAGCTGGTGTGAAGCATGGGATTGATGTTTCAGGCGGAAGGGCTATTTCCGCGAAAAGGCATCGACATGTGGATACGTGGAACTGTGCGCCTCCTAGTAGTCGCACTCCTCGGCATTGAGATCTCCATAATCGCGCTGGCGTCAGCCGCCTCTGCCGCTCCCATGACCCCCGACGAGGAGCCACGGCTGGAGCCATCGACCATCATTCGGACGTACCGGCTGGAAGGGCCGATCGAAGTCGCCCGCTGGCACCTCCCGACGTCCGGCGAAGCGGCCGAGAAGGTCGGCCAGGTCGGCCAGATCGGCGACACGGTCGGCCTGGCCGGCCCGCCCGCCGAGAAGGCCGGCGCGCCCGGTCCGGCCACCGAGACGCTCGCCCTGGCCGGACTGAGGTCCATGGCCGACGGCGAGCAGAGGGGACTTCCCAGGCTGAACCTGCGTCGCGCGAGGCCACGGCACGCGATGGTGCACATGACACACTCGCTCGCCGCGAGCTACCTCAAAGACGCGGGACTGCGCTACAAGTCGTCGGGCGGCTGCACGAACAGGTGGGTGCGCACGTGCACGTCACTGGACTCGGTCCGCACGAACACGATCGCCCGCGTCATCCAGCTCAAGCGCGAGAGCGGCTGCCCCATCGTGGTCACCGGCGGCACCGAGGCGGGCCACGCTCCCGGCAGGTACAGCCATGGCCAGGGCTACAAGCTCGACATCTCGAAGAACGCGTGCGTCGACCGCTACATCAGCCGAAACCACCAAAGCGTGGGCAACCGCGGCGACGGCTCAACGCTCTACCGCTCCGCCTCGGGCACGGTCTTCGCCAACGAGTCGGACCACTGGGACATCATGTTCCGGTGACAGTGACACGGCGCCGTACCCGCTGATCGGATACGGCGCCGCGCAGAGGTTTCCTACAGCTCGCCGGCGACCAGCTCGGCGATCTCCGCCGCGTTGAGCGCGGCCCCCTTGCGGAGGTTGTCACCGCACACGAACAGGTCGAGCGTGTTGGGGAAGTCGACCGCCTGCCG
Organism: Nonomuraea sp. NPDC048916; assembly: GCF_040649575.1. Taxonomy (NCBI): domain Bacteria; kingdom Bacillati; phylum Actinomycetota; class Actinomycetes; order Streptosporangiales; family Streptosporangiaceae; genus Nonomuraea; species Nonomuraea sp. NPDC048916. The sequence continues at coordinate 123,584 of NZ_JBEZFS010000007.1, read as the reverse complement.
GATCCGGCCCACGTAGGTCGGGTCGGTGCCCACCACGTCGATCGGCGTCGGGTAGACCCCGTTGGCCGGGTCGTCCATCAGCACCACGGTCGGCGCCGCCTCGAGAATCCGGTGCGCGTCGGCGACCGTGATCTCACGCTCGAACCGGGCGTGCACGGCCAGCGAGTGGGTGGTGATCACCGGCACCCGGACACAGGTCGCGGAGACCTTGAGGTCGGGGATGCCGAGGATCTTGCGCGACTCGTTGCGGAGCTTCAGCTCCTCCGACGCCCAGCCGCCGTCCTTGTAGGAGCCGGCCCACGGCACCACGTTGAACGCGATGGGCGCCGGGAACGGCGACTCCTCGGGCAGCTTGTTGGCCAGCGCCTTGCGCACGTCACCGGCCGCCTGACCGATCGTGCGGTCACCGGCCAGCGCCTCGATCTCGTCGTACAGCCTGGCCGAACCCGCCACGCCGGCGCCCGACACCGCCTGGTAGGAGGCGACGACGAGCTCGGTGAGCACGTATTCGGAGTGCAGCGCGCCCATGGCCGCCATCATCGACAGCGTCGTGCAGTTGGGCGTGGAGATGATGTTGCGCGGCCGGTCGCGAGCGTCGAGCGGGTTGACCTCGGGCACGACCAGCGGCACGTCGGGCTCCATGCGGAACGTGCCGGACTTGTCGATCGCGATGGCGCCGCGCTCGGCCGCGATCGGCACCCACACGGCCGACACCTCGTCGGGCACGTCGAAGATGGCGATGTCGATGCCGTCGAAGACCTCGGGCGTGAGCGCCTGGACGACGACGTCCTCGCCACGCACCTGGAGGACCTTGCCGGCGGAGCGAGCCGACGCGACGAGGCGGACCTCGCCCCAGATGTCGTCGCGGGTGGACACCAGGCCGCGCATGACGGTGCCCACGGCACCGGTTGCCCCGATCAAGGCGAGATTGGGCCTGCTCATCGTCCTGTGCCTCCATAAACCACGGCTTCGACCTGGTCTGCGTCGAGCTCGAACGCTCGGTGGGCGGCCGCCACGGCCGCGTCGACATCATCCTGATCGACGATCACGGAGATGCGGATCTCCGAGGTGGAGATCATCTCGATGTTGACCCCGGCGTCGGCGAGGGCCGCGAAGAACGTCGCCGTGACGCCCGGGTGGGAGCGCATGCCCGCGCCGATCAGCGACACCTTGCCGATCTGGTCGTCGAAGAGCAGCGACTCGAAGGCGATCTCGCCCTGCATCCGCTTCAGCGCCGTCAGCGCGGTCGAGCTGTCGGCCGTGGGCAGCGTGAACGAGATGTCGGTGCGGCCCGTCGCCGCGGCCGAGACGTTCTGCACGATCATGTCGATGTTGATCTCGGCGCCGGCCAGGGTTTTGAAGATCGCGGCAGCCTCTCCGACCTTGTCGGGAACCCCGACCACGGTGATCTTGGCCTCGCTCCGGTCGTGCGCGACGCCGGAGATGATCGGCTGCTCCATCTCGGTTCCTTCGGTGTAAGGGTCGGAGACGACCCACGTGCCTTCCTTGGTGCTGAACGAGCTGCGTACGTGGATCGGCAGGCCGAACCGGCGAGCGTACTCGACGCAGCGCAGGTGCAGGATCTTCGCCCCGCAGGCCGCCATCTCCATCATCTCGTCATAGGAGACCTTGGGGATCTTGCGGGCCGACGGCACGATGCGGGGGTCCGCGGTGAATATGCCGTCGACGTCGGTGTAGATCTCGCAGACATCGGCCTCGAGAGCCGCCGCGAGCGCCACGGCCGTGGTGTCGGAACCGCCCCGGCCGAGTGTCGTTATGTCCTTGGTGTCCTGCGAGACCCCCTGGAAGCCGGCCACGATCGCGATGTGGCCGCGGTCGAGCGCCTCACGGATGCGGCTCGGCGTCACGTCGATGATGCGCGCCTTGCCGTGCGTGGAATTGGTGATCACGCCGGCCTGCGAGCCGGTGAACGAACGCGCCTCGTAACCCAGGTTGGCGATCGCCATCGCCAGCAGGGCCATCGAGATGCGCTCGCCGGAGGTCAGCAGCATGTCGAGCTCGCGGCCCGGAGGCAGCGGCGACACCTGCTCGGCCAGGTCGAGGAGCTCGTCGGTCGTGTCGCCCATGGCCGACACGATCACCGCGACGTCGTTGCCGGCTTTTTTCGTCGCGACGATCCGCTGCGCGACCCGCTTGATGCAGGACGCGTCGGCGACGGACGAACCACCGTACTTTTGCACAACGAGCGCCACGAGAGTCTCCCGGTTAGGACTGTGAGGTGCCAGTCTACCGGGGGCGTTTCACGGCGCCGCTGACTCATTTCACTATGTGGATGATCACACCGAGGTGGTCTCCTCCGCCACGTCGAGGCGCGAGTGGGCGGCGAGGGCCTGCAGCGCGCGCATGGCCGCGCCCGCGTGGTTGCCCCAGGTGTTGAAGTAGGAATACTGCCACCACCACAGCGCCTCGTGCGGCCGGCCCGCCTGGTAGTGGCGCAGCCCGTGGATGAGGTCGGCCGCGACCGCGGTCAGGTCGTCGGACAGCCGGTAGGGGGTGACGCCCGTGTCCTTGTACGGGTCGAACACCTCGGCGTAGTCGTCGACCGCCTCCAGCAGCTCGGCCAGCGCGGTGCGCACGCCGTCGATGTCGGGGTCCTCGCTCAGCGGCGGCTCGTAGTTGCCGGACAGGATCACATCCTCGTTGGCGCCGAGCTTGGCGCCCGCGAGGCTCACCTGCGCCACCTCGACCAGCAGCAACGACCAGATGGCGTCGCCGCCCTCACCGCCGGCGACCCTGGTCAGGCCGTCCACGTAATTCTGCGCGTGCCCGGCGATCTCTTCGGCGAGCGCACTCCACTGGTCAGACATCCAGCAGCCTCCGTCCTTCGAACGCGCGGCCCAAGGTCACCTCGTCGGCGTACTCGAGGTCACCGCCCACAGGCAGACCGCTGGCCAGTCGTGTCACTTTCACACCCATCGGCTTGACCAGACGGGCAAGGTAGGTCGCCGTCGCCTCGCCCTCGAGGTTGGGGTCGGTGGCGAGGATGAGCTCGGTGATCCGGCCGTCGGCCAGCCGCGTCATGAGCTCGCGAATGCGCAGGTCGTCGGGCCCGATGCCGTCGATGGGGCTGATCGCGCCGCCGAGCACGTGATAGGTGCCGCGGAACTCGCGCGTCTTCTCGATCGCGACGACGTCCTTCGGCTCCTCCACCACGCAGATCACATGGGTGTCGCGGCGCTGGTCGCGGCAGATGCGGCACTCCTCCTCGGAGGCCACGTTGCCGCACACCCGGCAGAACCGGACCTTCTCCTTGACCTCCAGCAGCGCGTGCGCCAGCCGCTTGACGTCGACCGGATCGGCCGCCAGCAGGTGGAACGCGATCCGCTGCGCGCTCTTGGGACCGACGCCGGGCAGCAGCCCCAGCTCGTCGATCAGGTTCTGGACGACCCCTTCGTACATGCCTAGAACCCTGGCAACTGACCGAGACCGCCGCCGCCCAGCCCCTGGGCCAACGGGCCGAGCTTCTCCTGCTGCAGGTCGGCCGCCGCGCGCACGGCGTCGCGAACGGCCGCGATCACCAGGTCGGCGATCGTGTCGGCCGTGTCCTGCGGATCGGCGGCGTCGACCACGCTCGGGTCGATCTTGAGCTCGAGCAGCTCGCCCGAACCGTTGACGACGGCCGTGACCAGGCCGCCGCCGGCCGAGCCCTCGATCTGCGCGTCGTTGAGCTCCTGCTGGGCGCTCACAAGCTGCTGCTGCATGAGCTGGGCCTGCTCCAGCAGCTGCTGCAGGTTGACATCCCCTGGGTTCACCGTCGTGCGCTCCTCGTGGCTCCGCGTTCTTGACTGTCACGAGCCTACGGTGTTTGGGCGTCGTCATGTACTGGCGGCATGCAGGTGTTTCGACCTCGGACCATTGTTTGGCCGGGTCCCGGCCCCCCTCCAGTGCCCGGGACCCGGCCATCACGCCGACCGGAGCGGCCGCGCCATGCCGGCGCGTAAGGGACGACCATAGGAGTTTTGACGTTGCACACACGTTGCGATCGGCCGAACACCCTACGCGATCCTCCGAACGGCTTGCGCCGGCGGACCTCCAGCACGATGCTCGCCATGCGGGGTTCACTACTTGGAGTGGCCGATGAGTTACGCCGATCTCGACGCGTGTTCCGGCCGCCTGCGCCAGGCGTACGAAAGGATGGCGTCGGGCGAGATCCCGCCCGACGGTCCCCGCCAGTTGATCATCGCGTCCTGGCGGCGCTCCATCGACGCGGGGGTCGACCCCCAAGGCGGCCCCGCTCCCCTCGTCTACAACGCCTCCGACATCGCCGGCGTACGCGACTCCCACCCGCTGCGTCCCGTGCTCCCGCTGCTCGCCCAGACGCTCACCGCGACGGGCGGGCTCTCCGAGCACGTCATGGTCGTCACCGACAGCGAAGGCCGGATCCTGTGGCGCGACGGCGACCACCGCGTCATGCGCCACGCCGACCGGGTGGGCCTGGCCGACGGCCACCAGTGGGCCGAGAGCCGCATGGGCACCAACGGCATCGGCACCACCCTGGCCACCCGCCGGCCGGTGCACGTCTACTCCGAAGAACACGTCATGCGCCTGCTGCACGTCTGGTCGTGCAGCGCCGCCCCGATCGTCGACCCCGACACGGGCGCGCTGCTCGGCTGCGTCGACGTCAGCGGCACCGCGCCCAGCCTCCACCCCGCCACCGTGGCCCTGGTCAGCGCCGCGGCCAAGCTCGCGGAGAGCCGGCTCGCCCTGCGCATGCACGAGCGCGACGCCCGCCTGCGCCGCCGCTTCGACGCCCTGCGCGGCCGTCCCGGCATCCTGCTGTCGGCCACCGGCCGCGTCATCGCCGGCGACCCCGCGGGCGTCCTCGGCGACCGCGTCCACCTCCCGGCGTCCGGCGAGCGGATGCCGCTCCGCGACGGCAGGGTGGCCGTGCTGGAGCCGTTCGCCGACGGCTACCTCGTCCACGGCGCGCCGCCGGCCGCGCCCACGCTCACCCTGAAGTTCCTCGGCGACGGCCGGCCGACGACCACCATCGGCGAGCGCCGCCTGCCCGTCTCGCTCAGGCACGCCGAGATCCTCGCCCTCCTGGCGCTCCACCCCCGCGGCCTCACCGCCGAGCAGCTCTCCTTCCACCTCTACGGCGACGAGGGCAACCCGGCGACCATCAGGGCCGAGATCCACCGGCTCCGCGGCCGGCTGCGCGGCAACATCACCGCCAAGCCCTACCGGCTGACCTCGCCGATCGATTGCGACTTCCTGCAGGCCAGGCAGTTCCTCGCGGCCGACGACCCCGCCGCCCTGGCCCGCACCTACACCGGCCCCCTGCTGCCCCGATCGGAGTCGCCCGAGATCCGCCGCGAACGGGACGAGCTCGAAGTCCAGGTGCGCACCCGCCTGCTGCTCAGCGGGTCGCCGGGCGACCTATGGTCCTACGCCCAGACGGCCAACGGGCGCGAGGACTTCGAGATCCTCGAACGCCTCGCCGAGTCGTTACCTCCCACCGACCACCGCGCCGCCGCCGCCCACGCCCGCCTCACCGCCGACTGACCCCGCCCGCACCTCAGCTACGCGCCACGCCCAGAACCGACCCGGTCGGCCACGCCGACGCCGCACTCAGCGCCACTGAAACCCAATGCGACAGGTGTGGCCTATCACCCCTGGCACCTGGCCCCTGTTATAGAAGCGCCGTACCGTATTCAGCGCCGCTGAAGCCCACTGCCACGGACGTGGCCGATCTCACCCATCAGCCCGACGCCTAACCCCGCCACAGAAGCGCCGTGCCGTATTCAGCGCCGCTGAAGCCCACTGCCACGGACGTGGCCGATCTCACCCATCAGCCCGGCGCCGCGCCGTAGTCGGAGCCTCCGGGGTCAGGTGTGGTCGATCTCGCCGATCACCTGGGCGCCCAGCTCGCGTTGCAGGAGCGCCATGCCTGACAGCTCGTCCACGTCGGCATCCGCGTCGTTGAGGGGGTCGACCTCGTCCGACTCGGGGCCTTTGCGACGGCTGGGGACGGCGTCCGGCCAGGCCGCCGTGCCCGCCTGCCGGGGGGCGCGAGGTCCCGCCTGAGCGGCCGCCTTCGCCGCCGATCTGGCCGCGGCCAGCCCCGCACCGGTCATGCCGGCACTCGTGTGGGTCGGATCGGGCGCGGGCGGCGAGCCGGGACCGGGGTCGTCCGGGGCGTCCGGCCAGGACTCGTCCGTCGTCTGCCGCCCCGGGGACGCGGCGGCGAGGGCCGTGGCCGGCCCGCCTCTTGCGGAGGCGGCCTGCTCGGAGGCGGCCGGGCCAGGAGGCCGGCTCGCCTCCTGGGCGCCGGCCTGCCCGGGTGACGAGCCATGCGAGCTCGTACGGCCCGCGGACTGCTGCTGCTGAGCCGGCGGGTTGTGCGTCTGCGACTGCGGCGCGGCCTGCTGACGTGACGGGCCGGAGGGCGGGCCCGACTGCGGCCCCCTGCCCGCCTGGGGCGCGGACGATCCGCCCACGACCGCCTCGACTCGCCAGGTGCCGCCCAGCACGTCGCCGAGCGCCGCGGCCACCACGGCGTCCTTGCCGCCGCCGGTGAAGTTCTTCATCGCGCCGACCTGGGTGAAGCCGAGCGTGACCAGGTTGTCCTCGACGCCGACCACCTGGGCGTTGGTGCTGACGTTGGCCCAGACCACGATGCTGCGCTGCTTGAGCGCGGCCAGCACCGCGGGCCACTGCTGCTGGAGCGCCCCGGCACCGCTCACCGGACCGGCTCCACCCATCCCGGCCCCGCCTTGAGGGGCGCCGTAGGCGGAGCCTTCGGTCGTGCCGGCTCCGGACGCGCCCCGCGAACCGTCACGCGTGGAAGGCCCCGCCGTATCTGCTCCAGACGCGTTCGCGGCGGGCGCGGAGGCGGCCGGGGCTCCTGGACGAGCCGGCTCCGGCCAGTCGTCGTCGGGGGCCGCCGGGCTGCCCTGCGAAGGGTGAGCGCCATCCGCGACGTCACCCGCGTGACCGCCCGCACCCTGGTCACCCCCGGCATGACCGGCCGCGGAGCCGGCCACAGAACCGGCCGCGGGCCCGTGGCTGGACGCGCCCGGCGTCACCGGCCCGGCGGAGGCGGCCGGCTGGGCGCCGGCGACTCCCGGCGGAGGCACGGACGCGGGCCCGGCGACCGTGCCGGAGCCGGGGCCGGGGCGGGCGGCCATGGCGGCGACGGCTCCGCCGCGTTCGAGGCGTTCGAGACGGGCGAGCAGCGCGGCCTCACCCTGCGAGGCGGCGGGGAGCAGGACGCGCGCGCACATGAGCTCCAGCAGCAGCCGGGGCGAGGTGGCGCCGCGCATCTCGGTGAGGCCGGTGTTGAAGACCTCGGCGGCCCTGGTCAGCTCGGCCGGCCCCATCGAGGCGGCCTGCCCCACGAGGCGCTCCAGCTCGTCGGCGGGCCGGTCGAGCAGCCCGCTGGAGGCCGCCTCGGGAACGTTGGCCAGGATGACCAGGTCGCGGAAGCGTTCGAGCAGGTCGGAGGCGAACCGGCGTGGGTCGTGGCCCCCCTCGATCACCCGGTTGACGGTGTGGAAGACCTGAGCTCCGTCGCGGGCGGCGAACGCGTTGACGACCTCGTCGAGCAGGTCGCCGTCGGTGTAGCCGAGCAGCGAGACGGCATTGGCGTAGGTGATGCCGGCGTCGTCGGCGCCGGCGAGCAACTGGTCGAGGATGGACAGCGAGTCACGCGCGGAACCGGCGCCCGCCCGGACGACCAGGGGCAGGGCGGCGGGCTCGTAGGGGACGCTCTCGGAGGAGAGGATCTCCTCCAGCAGCGCCCGGAGCGTCGCGGGCGGCATCAGCCGGAACGGGTAGTGGTGGGTGCGCGACTTGATGGTGCCGATGACCTTTTCGGGCTCGGTCGTCGCGAAGATGAACTTCAGGTGGGGCGGAGGCTCCTCGACGAGTTTGAGCAGCGCGTTGAAACCCTCTCGGGTCACCATGTGCGCCTCGTCGATGATGTAGATCTTGTAACGCGCCGAGACGGGCGCGAAGAAGGCCCGCTCGCGCAGGTCACGAGCGTCGTCGACACCACCGTGGGAGGCCGCGTCGATCTCGATGACGTCGAGGTGGCCCGGGCCCGTGGGGGCGAGCGCGACGCACGACTCGCACACGCCGCAGGGGTCGGGGGTGGGGCCCTTTTCGCAGTTGAGCGAGCGCGCCAGGATGCGGGCGCTGGACGTCTTGCCACAGCCGCGCGGGCCGCTGAAGAGATAGGCGTGGTTGACGCGGCCCGTCCGCAAGGCCTGCCGCAGCGGATCTGTGACGTGCTCCTGACCCTTGACCTCGGCGAACGTCCCGGGTCGGTACTTGCGGTAAAGCGCAAGACTCATGCGACCATCCCGCCTGCGAGGGGGCTTCTAACGAAGAGAACCCCTCGCACACCCGCCAGAGCCCGCTTATCCTTGCTGCCTTCCGGCCCTGGGGAGGTTCACAGGATGACGCCGCGCGAGGGGTCCGTGGACAGTCTAGCGGGATGTCGCAGTGCTCGCTCCAGCGAAATCGTGGTCTCCACAACCCGAGGAGTCCGGTAAACTCGGCGACGGAGGATTCGCCTAGTGGCCGAGGGCGCACGCTTGGAAAGCGTGTAAGGGGCAACCCTTCAGGAGTTCAAATCTCCTATCCTCCGCCAGTTCATCAGGGGTGTGCCGAGATCACGGCACACCCCTTTTGGCGTTCTGGTCTCAATTGTCTCCTCCTCGGCTGGTCCACCCCATGGTGGGCATCCCCAGGATCAGCAGCACCGTGGCGGCGATATGCCGAGCAGCCACAGCCCCACGCTGCCCCTGCCAACGCAGCTTTCAGCCGTGATCGCGAAACCGGGGCACCACGTTGCCGACCAGCCCCGAGAACTCATGAGGCGGGTTCGGGAGACAGCCTGGCGACCAACCCGGCCACCGGTGGCGATGCGCACGACGCCATCCCTCTGCGGCAGGCCGGCACGCGAGTTGCCGCCACGGCCTGTGTCCGGCAGAGACAGACGTCCTACCCCGTCAGCTACTACTTGGAAGAACATCATCGGCGCCAGGCTGGGCAGCGGGTCGGTTTCGGTCGACACCTCCCCATCCCTGTGAGGCGGACAGCTCGCGCGGGGCGGCGTCTTCACCCTCACGCTGGCGCACCGCACGGTCCAGTGGCCGCTGCTCGTCACCCGCCATACCACCACGTGGGACCTGTCGTCACTGCTGGCCAACGCCAAAGGTGGTGCTCGTCGGCGCGCCAGGCGCGACCGTAGCCCAAATCCCTGCCGGGTCGTCCTCGCCGGACATCTCCGACGACAACACCGCCTGGGGCTACTACACCGGCGTGTATGTCGTACCTCCGGGACAGACCACCACCCGATTCGCCTTCGAGTCGGTGTCGGCCGCGGGTGGCAGCCCGACGGCCGGCAACTTCCTGGACGGCGTGACATTCAGCACGCCACCCTGCCCGGACACGACCGGAACGCGGTGAAGGCGGAGCGTTCGACTTGGTCGCGTCAAAGATGATGGGGGCCGACGGTCGTCGGCCCCCATCATGCTTCCAAGCGACGTCAGCCCATTCCAGAGCAGTCGTCCGGCAAGCCTCACTGATCACGCGAGAACGTAAGAGCCGCACACTCCTTCTACCGTTCAGGCGGCCGTCAGCGCCTTGGACCGGTCGGTGGCCAGGTGCACGGCGATCCCGGCCAGCACCGTGCCCATCACGTACCTCTGGATCCTGAGCCAGACCGGGCGGCGGGCCAGGAACGCGGCCAGCGTCCCCGCGCTGATCGCGATGAGGGCGTTGACGACCGTGCCGATGGCGATCTGGACCGAGCCGAGGGCGAGGCTCTGCAGCAGGACGTGGCCCATGGCGGGGTCGATGAACTGGGGCAGCAGCGAGAGATAGAGAATCGCGATCTTGGGGTTCAGCAGGCAGGTGAACAGGCCCATCGCGAAGAGCCTGCGCGGCGGCTCGACGTCGAGCTCGCGCGGCTCGAAGGCCGATGTGCCGCCCGGCTTGACCGCGTTCCAGGCCAGCCAGAGCAGGTAGGCGGCGCCCGCCAGCTTGAGTGCCGTGTACGCCGCCGGCACGTACGCGAAGATCGCGGTCAGTCCCAGACAGGTGGCGGTCAGGTAGACGGTGAAGCCCAGCGCGACGCCGACGAGGGAGATCAGCCCTGCCCTGCGCCCCTGGGTGATCGACCGTGACACGAGATAGATCATGTTCGGCCCAGGTGTCAGCACCATGCCCAGGGAAACCAGTGCGATGCCGATCAAGCCTCCGGTCATTTCGCAAGATTAACTGACACCGGATGAATCATCTGAGGCCGGTGGCATCTCTGGATCCCTTCCGGGAAGCTGTCATCCGGGCAGACCCGAGAAGGGACGTGGCCATGGACTTCAGAGACGACGTCAACCTCGACTCCTCCCAGGTTGAGGACGTCGGCGGACGCGGAGGCGGCGGCGGCGGCGGCTTCCCGGGCGGCGCGGTGATCGGCGGCGGCGGCATCGTCACCCTGATCGTGATGGTCGTGGTGTTCGTCCTCAACAACCTCAGCGGCGGCGACGGCCGACCGGCCCAGCAACAGCCCCCCTCGAACCTCTCCCAGCAGTGCCAGACGGGCAAGGACGCCGACCAGTCGGAGAAGTGCCGGGTCGTGGGCGTGGTCAACAGCATCCAGGACTACTGGAAGACCGAGGTCTCCGGCTACCGCCCGGCCAAGACGATCCTCTATTCCGGCGGTGTGCGCACCGCCTGCGGCGCGGCCGACTCCTCGGTCGGGCCGTTCTACTGCCCGGGTGACCAGCGCGTCTACCTCGACCTGAGCTTCTTCGACGAGCTCCACAGCCGCTTCGGCGCCAAGGGCGGCCCGTTCGCCCAGGCGTACGTGATCGCGCACGAGTACGGCCACCACGTCCAGAACCTGCTCGGCGCGCTCGAGGGCGGCAGCTCGGTGGCCACGGAGCTGCAGGCCGACTGCTTCGCGGGCGTGTGGGCGAAGAACGCGATCGACACGGGCTTCTACGACAAGCCGTTCAGCCGGTCGGAGATCGCCGAGGCGCTGGACGCGGCGGCGGCGGTCGGCGACGACCGCATCCAGCAGCGGACCGGGGGCCGGGTCGATCCCGACTCGTTCACCCACGGCTCATCGGCCCAGCGCGTCAACGCCTTCCAAGAGGGCTACAAGACCGGCCGGCCCGTCCGATGCGACACCGCGAACCTGCGGTAACAGTCGTGGACAGCGCAAGGATGTGGAAACTCTCCTAAAATCGTTGGGGTGATCTTCAAGCTGGTCGGCGATGGACGGCCCTATCCCGAACATGGTCTGACCTCTCGCGAGTGGGCTCAGATACCGCCGCGGCAGGTCCGGCTCGACTCGTTGATCACCACGAAGGCGATGCTGGACCTGCACTCCCTGCTCGCCGCCGACTCCACGTTCTACGGAGACCTCTTCCCGCACGTGGTGCAGTGGCAGGGCGAGCTCTATCTCGAAGACGGCCTGCACCGGGCGCTGCGGGCCGCACTCCACCAACGGTCGATCCTGCACGCCAGGGTGCTGGAGCTGCCCGGTCAGGGCCGCTGAACGAGAAAAGGAGCCGCGGGCGCGGCTCCTTTTGGGTGGCGGTGGTGGTGGGATTTGAACCCACGGATGAGTTGCCCCATCACACGCTTTCGAGGCGTGCGCCCTCGGCCACTAGGCGACACCACCGTCGACGAGCTTACCGGATCCGCCGAGTGGCGAAGAACTCCTTGAGCACGGCGGAGCATTCCTCGCCCAGGACTCCCATGACGACCTCGGGACGATGGTTGAGCCGGCGGTCGCGGACCACGTCCCAGAGCGAGCCCACAGCGCCGCCCTTCTCGTCGATCGCCCCGTACACGATCCGGTCGACCCTGGCCAGCACGGCGGCGCCGGCGCACATCGTGCAGGGTTCCAGCGTCACCACGAGCGTGCAGCCGTCGAGCCGCCACTGCCCGCGCCGCCCGGCGGCCCGCCTGAGCGCCAGCACCTCGGCGTGCGCGGTGGGATCGGCGCTGGATTCGCGGTCGTTGCCCGCGGCCGACAGCACCTCGCCGAGCGGGTCGAGCACCACGGCCCCGACGGGAACCTCGCCACGGGCGCCCGCGGCGACGGCCTCGGCCAGAGCCAGGCGCATCGCCTCGGCGGGGGTCACCGCAGCCGGTCGAGCTCGTCGGCGAACGACAGCCGCTCGGCGATCACCGAGAGGATGTCGGCCGGGAGCACGCCTTCCTCCATGCTCAGCTCCAGCAGCTCCTCGGAGCTCACGCCGAGGTCGCTGAGCAACTCGAAGTCGCCCGCCGGCCGCACCCCGAGCCCGCTGCCCTCCTTGTCGGGCGCCACGCCCGCGAACTCGGCGAACAGCTCGCCCAGGCTCTCGGGCTGGATCGCGTGCGCATCGGAGAGGAACACCCGCGGCTCCTCCTCGCCCAGGTAGCGGACGATGGCGAACCATTCGTCCTCCACCTCGACACAGAGCAGCGCCAGCTCGTCACCGGCCAGCCCCAGCGCCTCGGTCACGGCGTCGCCGAAGTCGTCGACGATCTCGGAGTCGCTCAGATCGACCTCGGCCCCGCTCCAGCCGTCCGAGGTCTTGACGAAAGCCGCAGAGAAGGTGTTCGCCGCCATTGTCCAAAGCTCCAGAGGGTCAGCCGAAGACTGATTCGATCGCACGCTCGAAAGGCTCGGAGAACCCGAGTCGTGCGGCGATGCTGGACAACATGTCCTCGGGGAGCAGGTCGATGTCTCCGGACAGGATGCCCAGCTCCATCTCGTCGAGCCCGAGGTCGGCGAAGATGGACAGGTCGCCCGCGGGCAGCGCCGTCTCCTCGTCCTGCAGGATCTCGTCGAGCTCGTCCTCGTCGGGAATGGGGATGTCGAGGTATTCGAGGACCTGTTCGGCCAGCGGATAGTCCCAGGACGCGGAGATGTCCGACAGGAAGACATCGACGCGATCCGGCAGAACACGCAGCGCCACGAAGAACTCATCCCCCACCGCGACCAGGCCAATCGTGCCGCTCTCGCTCGGCTGCTGGCGCAGCGCCTTGATCAGGCCCCTCAGGTCGGACGTGAGGGCGACGGGCAGCAGCTCGGCTTCCCAGCGGTCGTCTTCGCGATAGACCACGATGGCGAAGTCGAGCGCATCTTCTTCTGTCATCGTCCACCCCACCCGACGTGGCCTCTACGGCCTCCAATCGTTCCAGACACGACCAGCCGCCGTGTGCCTCTCCGACCAAATTGTGATCAAATCCGAAGGCGCAACGTGCCGGTACGTTCCACACAAGATAGCGTTGCCCGATATGGAAACCCTCGTCGTCGACCATCCGCTCGTGGCCCACAAGCTCACCACGCTGCGCGATGTCCGCACCGACTCGCCGACGTTCCGCCGTCTCGCGGACGAGTTGGTGACGCTGCTGGCGTACGAGGCCACCCGCGACGTGCGGGTGGCCGATGTCACGGTCCAGACCCCGGTCGCCCCGGCCCACGGGGTGCGGATGGCCAAGCCGTACCCACTGGTGGTGCCGATCCTTCGTGCCGGGCTCGGCATGCTCGACGGCATGACCCGGCTGCTGCCCACGGCGGAGGTGGGCTTCCTCGGCATGATCCGCGACGAGGAGACCCTGCTGGCCGAGACGTACGCGACCAGGCTGCCCGACGACCTTTCCGGGCGGCAGTGCTACGTGGTCGACCCCATGCTGGCCACGGGCGGCACCCTCGCGGCGGCCGTGCAGTTCCTCTTCGACCGGGGCGCCGTCGACGTCACCGCCATCTGCCTGCTCGCGGCCCCCGAGGGGCTCGCGTACATGGACAAGGTCTTCGCCAACTCCGGCAAGCCGATCCGCGTGGTCACCGCCGCGCTCGACGACAAGCTGAACGACAACGGCTACATCGTCCCGGGTCTCGGCGACGCCGGCGACAGGCTCTACGGGGTCGTCTGAGAAGCGCCCTTTTCGTCACGCGCAGTGGTCTCTTCGTTACATAATGCTGTTGCGGGGGTACGAAGAGCCAGGAAGGCAGCTTCCGCATGGGGCGCGAGGGGGCGCAATGAGTGATTTTCCGGTCATCGGGGTGTTGTCGTGAGCGATCGCACCCATCCGGATCCGACGCCGTACGCGGACGTCGAGACGGCTCTTCGCGGTGAGTTCGCCGGCATCCACTCCGCGACCACCGTAACGCGCTGTGTGGAGGCGGCGCACTACGGCGCGCTGGAAGTGACGGGCTACGCCCATCCCAGCCTCGTCGAGCGGATCGCGCGCAAGCACCTTCATGTCCTCGCGCTCGTCGCTAGCGAGCGCGGCTAGCAAGATCACAACTAACCCGCAAAGTTACCTTTACCCCGGCACCGTGGTGGGTAATGTATACGGCGGGTGTAGTGGGTAAGTGGTACGGAGGCGACAGTGCAGGTCAAAAAGGTCCTGACATACGGTGGCATCGCTTTTGTGGCGTACTACCTGTTCGCACGCCCAGCCGACGCCGCTGACGCGGTTCGAGGGGCGTTCGACACCGTGTTCAACGCGGCCGACTCTCTGGCCCAATTTGTGAACAATCTCGCATGAGACTTGTGACCCACGGGGACTCCGCCCCGTCGTCGGTCAACCGTTACCTACTCCCCGACGAACAACAGGTCATCATGGTGCGGCGCCACCCGGCCGTGCTGCTCCGTCCGGTCGCCGAGGTCTTCGGCGGCCTGATCATCGCTGGCCTGCTCAGCAAGGTCTTCGGCGACTCGGGAGGCGGCACGGCCCTCGTCGTCGTCTGGTGGCTCTGGCTGCTGCTTCTGATCCGTTTCGTATGGAAGGTCGCAGAGTGGTCGGTCGACTACTTCGTGGTGACCTCCAAGCGGATGCTGCTGACCACGGGGTTGATCACGCGCAAGGTCGCGATGATGCCCCTGCAGAAGGTCACCGACATGAGCTTCAAACGATCTTTGATGGGGCGCATGCTCGGCTACGGTGAGTTCATCCTCGAATCCGCTGGTCAGGATCAGGCCTTGTCCACCGTCGAGTACATTCCGTATCCCGAGACCCTCTACCTCGAGGTCTGCCAGATGCTTTTCCCCAGCAAGGACAGTGGTGACGATTAACCCCTAGCTGGGGAATTCTTCACCCGGGGATACCCGATTCGGCCACTTCATGCAATCATTGCGGAGTGTTGACCCTTCCCCGCCTTGAGAGATGAGATGCCGAGTCAGGGAACCATCGGTGACCGCGTCCGTGGACTGCGGCTGAACAGGCGGATGTCCCAAGCCCAGCTGGCCGGACCCGACCTGTCTGATAGTTATGTCTCACTCATCGAGTCGGGTAAGCGCACACCGACTCCGGTCGTAGCCCGACTCCTGGCCGAGCGCCTGGGGTGCACCACCGAGTTCCTCCTGCACGGGATCGAGCCTCGGCAGCGCATCGACACCGAGCTCGGTCTTCGCCACGCCGAGCTGGAGCTTCAGCACGGCGACCCGGCGGTGGCCGCCGAACGCTTCACCGAGATCGTGAAGGTCGCCGACGAGGAAAACGCCATGCTGACCGCGCACGCCCGCTTCGGCAGGGCGCGTGCTCTGGAGGCGCAGGGCCGGCTAGGCCAGGCGGTGGAGGCCTTCGAGCGACTGCGCCGAGAGGCGGCGGCACATCCCGAGCGGCTGGCCGACCTGCCACTCGCCGTCGCGCTGAGCCGCTGCTACCAGCGGGCGGGCGACCGGCTGCGGGCCCGCGACCTCGCGGCCCACGCTCTCGAGCAGGCCGAGCGGCTGGAGATCACACAGGGTGAGATCGCCATCGACCTGGCCGCCACGATCGTCGAGGCGCGTAGCGAGCACGACACCGGCTCCCCCGAGCTGACCTACGTCAAGCGCGTGCTCGACGTCGCCGGCGTGCCTGACGTTGTGGACCGTTCCGGAGAGATCCAGGCGCTCTGGCAGGCGAGTGCCGCCGCGGCCGCCGGTGACGACTCCGCGCTGGCCGTACGCCTGGCCGACGACGCCATCACCGCGGGCCGCCAGGACAGACTCGCGCTCCAGCTGGCCAGGGTCGCCATGCACTGGGCCAGGCTGGCCACGACACCGGTCGAGGAGGCCGAGCGCCTGGTCGGCGCGGCGGCCCGTGCCTTCGCGTCCGGTCCTGGCACCGTGCACGAGCACGGCGAGACCCTCATCACCCATGCCCGGGTCAGGCTGCGTGCCGGCGACGCCGGGCGGGCGGGTGAGGTGGCGACCGCAGCGCTCGATCTGGTTCGTGACGCTCGCGGGACCGCTCCGGCCGAGGCTCACCTGGTGCTCGCCACCGTCGCCCTCGCACTCGACAGCGACGGCGCCAAGCACCTCGGCAGCGCTCGTGTTCTGCTCGACGGGCTCAACCGGCCGGTGTTCGGCTCCGACCGCCAGGTCGCCCGTTGCTGGCGCGAGCTGGGTGACCTCTACGGCAGGGTCGGTGACCGCGCGCAGCAGACCAACGCGTATCGTAAAGCCCTCGAAGCTGCCGGAGTACGTTCCGCGCTGGCAGGCCTTACGGTCGACGCCTCTGTATCCCGCTGACCGCAGTCCTCCGGGGGCTCCAGATTAGTGGTGTCCGATCTGGAATACACTAGGGCTTACCAGTCATTGACTCATCGGATGATTGGTTTTCCCCCGGAGGAGGCGGACTGTGAGTCTGCGTACGGCGCAGCGGGCTTCGCTCGTCGACCAGGTGATCGATCAGCTCAAGGAGCAGATCATCTCAGGGTCATGGCAGATGAACGGCAAGATCCCGACCGAGACCGTGCTCGCGGAGCAGCTAGGGGTGGGGCGCAACACCGTTCGCGAGGCCGTGCGCGCGCTCACCCACGCCGGGCTACTCGAGTGCCGTCAGGGTGACGGCACCTACGTCCGCGCGACCAGCGAGCTCTCGGGCGCCATGCTCCGGCGGCTGCGGCAGGCCGAGCAGCTGGAGATTCTGGAGGTGCGGCGCGCGCTCGAGATCGAGTCGGCCCGTCTCGCCGCCACCCGGCGCACCGACGAGGACATCACACGCATCGAGGCGGCCCTGGCCGAGCGCGACCGGGCCTGGGAGCTCGACGACGCCGACTACTTCGTGGAAGCCGATCTGGCCTTCCACATGGCCGTCGCGCACGCCACGCACAACCTGGTGCTCATCGACCTCTACGAGGACTTCTCCGCCGCGCTGCGGGCCAGCATCACGGCCGCGGGCACGTCGCTGAACAAGACCTACATCCCGCACGACGCGATCGCCCGCGCCATCGCCGCCGGCGACGCCACCGCCGCCGAGCGCGCCGGCCACGCCTGCATGGAGCACATCCTCATCGCCCTCACCGAATGACACCTCGTCCCTCACGATCCTTCACGGCTCGCGGCGACCGCATGGTAATGATCGGTGACGGTCAGTTTCAGTGACCAACCGGAGGCGGCCGTGCGCAGGAGCGAGCACAAGCGGGACGATCCCGATCTGGGCATCCTGTCCAGCCGCACACTGTTCAGCCTGCAACGCGAGCTCTTCTCGGCCATCGCCGAGGAGGGCCACCCGGCGCTCAGGCCACGGCACGGGGCGGTGCTGGCCTACCTCGACGAGGAGGGCAGCCGGGCCACCGACCTGGCGGCGCAGTCGGGGCAGCACAAGCAGGTCATCGGCAGCCTCGTCGACGAGCTGGTCGAGCTGGGATACGTGGAGCGCCGGCCGGATCCTGCCGACCGGCGGGCCAAGCTGATCGTGCCCACGGCAAAGGGCCTGGACGAGATGGCCAAGTCTGACGCCGCTATGGCCCGCATCGAGGCGCGGCACGCCGCAGCCGTGGGCGAGGAGGCCTACGCGGAGTTCAAGCGGGTCTTCCGGCTGGTCGCCCGGCGCCAGTCAGCCGCCGAGCCGCAGTGACATCACGAGGTAGCGGAAGGCGGGCTCGGCGTCGCCCGGCACGTCCTGGATGAGGGCGGGCCTGGACGGCGACTCCATGTTGATGCGGGCCAGCTCGCTGTCGATGCCGGTGAGGCCGTCGATCAGAAACTGCGACTGGAAGGCGATCTGGATGTCGTCGCCGCGCAGCTCGCAGTCGAGCACCTCGGTGCCGCGTCCGATGTCGCCGCCTCCGGCCTGGATCGTCACCTGCCCCTGGGTGAACGACAGCCGGATGGCGGTGTTGCGCTCGGCCACCAGCGCCACCCGCTTGATGGCCTCGACGAACGGCCCCACCCGCACGTCGGCCCTGATCGACCAGTCGGAGGTCAGCCGGGCACGGTAGTCGATGAACTGCTCGTCGAGCAGGCGTACGGTGGTGCTGCGCCCGACGCTCTCGAACCCGGCCACCCCGTCGCCCATCGCGATCTCCACCTCGCCGCCGCGCAGCGACTTGGCCACCTCGACCAGCACACGGGCGGGCACCATGGCGGAGACGGCGAGGTCGGGCCGGACCGGTCGCCAGGCGAACTCACGGGCCGCGATGCGGTAGCGGTCGGTGGCCGCCATCGTCACCGACCCGCCCTCGATGTCGACCCTGATGCCGGTGAGCATGGGCAACGTGTCGTCACGGCTGGACGCGGGCGCGACCTGGCCCACGGCCGAGGCGAACACCCCGCCCCCGACGGCCCCGATGCTCGGCGGCATGGTGGGCATGGTCGGGAAGTCCTCGACCGGCATCGTCACCAGCCCGAACTCAGCGCTGCCGCAGGTCAGCACCGCCTCGGCCCCCTCGGTGACGATCTCGACCTCCTCGCCGGGAAGGCTCCGGCTGATCTCGGCCAGCAGCCGGCCGGGGATCAGCACGCTGCCCTGCTCGGAGATCTCAGCCTCGACCCGGGCCTGCGCCGAGACGTCGTAGTCGAACGCGGACAGGCTCAGCTCCTCACCGGCCTCCAGCAGCAGACCGGACAGCACCGGCATCACAGGGCGGCTGGGCAGGACCCTGGCAGCCCACGCCACCGCGTCCGCCAGGACATCGCGGTTAACCCGGATCTTCACCTGATCGCCCCTTTCGTCGCGCCTGACTCCTACGAAGGTAGCGGGTCCGACCGACAAAGCCTCGCTAACGGCTGTTGAGGTAGGCCAGCACGGCCAGGACCCGTCGATTGTCGTCGTCGGACGGCGCGAGGCCGAGCTTGGCGAAGATGCCGGCGGTGTGCTTGGCCACCGCGCTCTCGCTGAGATAGAGCCGCTGGGAGATCGCCGCGTTCGAACGTCCTTCGGCCATCGCCTCCAGCACCTCCCTCTCACGCGGGGTGAGCGCGGCCAGCGGCTCGTGCCGGGCGTTGCTGGCCAGCAGCTTGGCGATGACCTCGGGGTCCATGACCGTGCCGCCCTCGGCCACCCGGCGGACGGCGTCGACGAACTGCTCGGCGTTGAACACCCGGTCCTTCAGCAGGTAGCCGATCGCGCCCGAGCCGTCGGCCAGCAGCTCGCGGGCGTAGAGCTGCTCGACGTGCTGGGACAGCACCAGGATCGGCAGCCCCGGCACCTTCTCGCGGGCCGCCAGCGCGGCCTGCAGGCCCTCGTCGGTGAACGTGGGCGGCAGGCGTACGTCCACGATCGAGACGTCGGGGCGGAGCTCGACCAACCCCTTGAGCAGCTCGGGCCCGCTCTCCACGGCGGCCACGACGGTGAAGCCATGGGCCTGGAGCAGGTGGACCAGGCCGTCTCTGAGCAGGTAGAGGTCTTCGGCGACGAGTACGCGGTTCGTCATGAGCACCATGGGCGCTTCGGCGTCGCCTCACGCATCCAACGCTCCCTGTTGTGCATGGCGGGAATGGCCACGGCGAGCACGTACATGGCCGTCCCGAGCGCGATCATGAATGCGATGCACGGCCACTGCCACGGCTCCGGAAGGTAGAGGGCGAGGAACCAGGCCTTCTCCTCGACATCGAAGATCTTGAAGATACCGGCCACGAGCCCCTGCGGGAACAGCGGGCACCAGGCCGTCCACCAGAGGAAGACCACGATAGCGGCCTTCCAGCGCGGCAGCTTGGGCAGGTCGCCCGCCCAGTATTCGGGCAGCACCCGCGGCAGTTCCATGGTGACCGTGGTGGGCCCGCCGGGCGGGCTGTTGATCGCCATGACCCCGTCGAAGGCCGCCAGCCTGCGCTCGATGCCGGACAGCCCGCTGCCCTTGGCCGGGTCGGCGCCGCCCCAGCCGTCATCGGTCACCGTGATCCGCAGGTTGTGGCCGTGCCCGCTGATGTCGACCATCACCGATTCGGCCGCACCGTGCCTGGCGGCGTTGGCCAGCAGTTCGCTGACCGCGAAGTACGCGGCCGCCTCCACCGGGGCCTCCGGCCGGTGCGGCAGGTCGACGTCGACGGCCACCCGCAGCGGGCTGTCCATCGCCAGCGCCCGCACCGCGTCGCCGAGTCCGCGCTCGGCCAGCACCGGAGGGTGGATGCCGCGGATGACCCGGCGAAGCTCGGTCAGCGTCTCGGCCGACGCCTCCCTGGCCTTGGCCATCAGCGCCCTGGCCGCTTTGGGGTCGGATTCGAGGAGTTGCTCGGCGGCGCCGAGGGTCATGCCCAGGGCCACGAGCCGGGCCTGGGCGCCGTCGTGCAGGTCACGCTCGATCCTGCGCATCTCGGCGGCCTGCGAGTCGACCGCGAGGTTGCGTACCCGGCTGAGGTGGTTGACCTGCCCGGCCAGGCGGCTGGAGGCGGTCGCGGCGAGCAGCAGCTCGCACCACACGGCGTACACACGCAGGCCGCGGCTGGGAAGCAGCACGAACAGCGGCACCAGCATCACCTTGACCAGCGGGTCGAGCAGCAGCCAGAGCCCGTCGCGCCAGGTCGCCGGGTCGGCGATCATCCACTTCCACCGGTCGTTCCAGGCCGGTATCCGCGGCGTCTTGTAGAGCGTGCGGTGGGACCGGTAGAGGCCGTCGGCCTGTGGCTGCGGTGGCGGCGGCGGGGGGTGGTAGGGCGGCTCGATCTCCATCCCGGTCGAGCTGCGCACCAGGGTCCTGGCCGCCCCCGTCACCCACCGGATCATCCGGACCTGTGGCGGGAACAGGAACACCATGCCCAGCGCGAACGCCAGCAACAGGGTGAGCGTCGAGGACACGAGCGCGACCAGCTCGAGCGCGACCAGCCCGAGCAGCGCCAGGACGTGACCGAACTTCCGCAGCATGGATCTAGTGTGCGCTATGGGATGGGATACGCACATTGCACCTAGGTACACCCCTCCCGGGCAACCAGCATGATTCCGCGGTGAGACGGCCGTCCCTAGCGTCGATGCCATGAACGTCATCGAGGTCGAGAACCTCCGCAAGCTCTACCCCAACCATGTGGCGGTGGACGACGTGTCGTTCGAGGTACGGGCCGGCGAGATCTTCGGCATCCTCGGCCCGAACGGCGCCGGCAAGACCACCACCGTCGAATGCGTCTCCGGCCTGCGCACCCCCGACGGTGGCACCGTCCGGGTCGCCGGCATCGATCCGGCCCGGGACCGCGACGCGCTGCGCCGGGTGCTCGGCGTCCAACTGCAGAGCGCCGCCCTGCCCGAGAAGATCAAGGTGTGGGAGGCGCTGGACCTGTACGCCTCCTTCTACCCCGACCCCGCGGATTGGGAGGCGCTGCTGGAGCAGGTCGGGCTGGGCGACAAGCGGGACGCCCTGTTCGGCAAGCTCTCCGGCGGCCAGCGCCAGCGGCTGTCGGTCGCGCTCGCACTGGTCGGCAAGCCGCGCATCGCCGTGCTCGACGAGCTCACCACCGGGCTCGACCCGCAGGCCCGCAGGGACACCTGGGAGCTGGTCGAGCGTGTGCGCGACTCCGGCGTGACGATCGTGCTCGTCACCCACTTCATGGAGGAGGCCGACCGGCTCTGCGACCGCATCGCGCTCATCGACTCGGGCCGCGTCGTCGCCATCGACTCACCGGCCGGGCTGATCGCGCGGGTGGGCGACGAGCAGCGGGTGCGGTTCCGGCCCTCCGCTCCCGTAGCGGACTCCCTCCTGACTGCGTTGCCCGAGGTGACGGACGTCAGCCGCAGCGGCGAACAGGTCGTGGTGACCGGCACCGGCAACCTGGCGCCCGCCGTCACGCTGGCCCTGGCCCAGCAGCAGATCATCCCCGGCGACCTGCGCATCGAGCAGGCCACGCTGGACGACGCGTTCCTCGCGCTCACCGGAAGGAAACTCGGATGAAGAAGATCCTGACCGTCGAAACCAAGCTGCTCCTGCGCGACTGGCCCGCCATCGTGTTCAGCCTTGCCCTGCCCGTCGGCCTGCTGGTGATCCTGGGCCAGATCCCCGACCTGTCGAAGCCCGATCCCGCGCTCGGCGGACAGAGGTTCGTCGACGCGCAGCTTCCGGCCCAGATGATCCTGCTGGCGTTGCTGACGACCTCCTTCACCGTGCTGCCCAGCGTGCTGACCACGTACCGGGAACAGGGCGTGCTCAGGAGGATGTCCACGACGCCCGTGCACCCCTCCCGGCTGCTGGGCGCACACCTGCTGATCAACCTCGGCGTCGTGGCGCTGGCCATCGTGCTCGTGATCTCGGCGGGGTGGCTGGTGCACGGCTCGGCGGCGCCCGCGCAGCTCTTCGGGTTCGCCCTGGTGTGCCTGCTCGGCACCGCCGCGATGCTGGCCATCGGGCTGGTGATCGCCTCGGTCGCGCCCAACGCCAAGTCCGCACCCGGTATCGGGTCGGTCGTGATGTTCCCGCTGATGTTCGTGGCGGGCATGTGGATCCCGCGCGAGATCATGCCGGACGCGCTGCGCACGGTCAGCGACTACTCGGTGGTCGGGCCGTTCATCAACGCCATGCGCGACACCTGGGCGGGCGACTGGCCGCAGCTCCCGCACCTGGCCGTGATGCTCGTCGGGCTGGTGCTGTTCAGTGGCCTCGCCGTACGGCTGTTCAAGTGGGAGTAGGGGTGATTCCTCAACTAAGCTCGAGGTCATGTCCAAGGTCGTGTGGAACACCCGGGAGCTCACCGTCGGGCAGCTCGCCGAGCGCAGCGGCGTGGCGGTGTCGGCCCTGCACTTCTACGAGTCCAAGGGCCTCATCGCCAGCCGCCGCACCGCGGGCAACCAGCGCCGCTACACCCGTGACACCCTCCGCAGGGTCGCGTTCGTACGGCTCGCCCAGCGCCTCGGCATCCCGCTGAAGACGATCAAAGCGGCCCTGGCCGCGTTGCCCGAGAACCGCACCCCCACGCGTGACGACTGGGCACAGCTCTCGGCCGCCTGGCGCTCCGAGCTCGACGACCGGATCGAGCAGCTCCAGCGGCTCCGCGACGACCTCACCGACTGCATCGGCTGCGGCTGCCTGTCGCTCGACCGGTGCGCGCTGGCCAACCCGCACGACCGGCTCGGCGAGGAGGGGCCGGGCGCCCGGCGCATCGACACCAGGCTCACCCCCGCCCAGCCCTGCTGCCGCTGACCGCGTCACGGCCCCGCAGAGCTGGGCAAGCTCGGCGTGGCCCGGTTCGCGCTCTACCTGGTCCACGAGCGCAAGGAGCCCACCCCCAAGGCGTACGGGTCCCAGGTGCTCAGCCCGTCGGGTGAGCCGGCTCGGCCCCGTCAGCCCGCGGCCTGCCCGCCGCAGAACACCTCCTTGATGAGCCTCTCCTGCAACTTCGGGAACTCCTTTGCCGGGTCGATTGCGGCGTCCCCACTGGTCAGCGAGGCGGTCAGGGTCTTCCTGCCATCGGGCGTGCTGTACATCAGCGCCCCGTAGCCCCCGGGGGCGCTGCCGTTGTGGTGGAAGATGATGCCGGCGCAGTTCGGGCCCGTGTCCTGCACGGACAGCCCGAGGCCATAGCCGAGTGCGCCGCTCTTGGGGTGCGGCTTGCGCATCTCGGCCAGCAGCCGGGCCGGCAGCAGCTTGCCACTATTCAGCGCGGAGAAGAACGCGTGGAGATCCTTGGTGGTCGAGATCATGTCACCGGCGCCGGCCAGCATGGAGGGGTTCTGGCGGGTGACGTCTACCACCTTCCACTGGCCGGCGTCCTGGTAGCGGTAGTAGCCGTGGGCGTGCGGCCCGGGGATCTGCGTCCGGGTGCCCGGCAGCACAGTGCCTCGCAGCTTGAGCGGCCGCAGGATCCGCAGCTTCATCTCGTCGGCGAGGGAGTGGCCGGTGACCTTCTCGATCAGCAGCTGGGCCAGCGTGTAGTTGGTGTTGGAGTAGCTCCAGCCCGTCCCCGGCTCAAACCGCGCCGGCTTGGACAACGCAAACCGCACCAGCTCCTCCGGCCGGTAGCTGCGGAACCGGTTGTCCACCCACTCCTTGCCCGGCGCGAGGATCCCCGGCACGAACGTCCCGTCAGGGTCGAGTTCGCCGGTGTAGTTGTACAACCCGCTGGTGTGCTGCAACAGCATCCGCACCGTGATCCGCCGGTCCAGCCCGAGCTTGGGCAGGTAGTCGGCCACCGGGGCGTCCAGCCCGATCTTGCCCTCGGCCACCAGTTGCAGCACCACGGTCGCGACGAAGGCCTTGGTGGTGCTGCCCAGCCGGAACAGCCCGTTCGTCGGCGGCTTCGCGGTCTGGCCCAGCTTGCGCACCCCGGCGCTGCCGACCCACTCGCCCCGCTGATCGTGCACGCGCAGCTGCATCCCAGCGAAACCGGCATCGACGAACGCCTGGATGGCCTTCTGCAGCTCCGGGCGGTCCTGCCCGGCGGCGGCCTTCGGCACCGGCCTGCTGTCCGCACTGGCGGTCCCGGGTGTAGCCGCCCCGGCCAGCAGCGCGGCCGCCAGCGCCGTGACCGCCACTGGCCGGGAGACCCGCGGCGTCCGGGCCCTGGTGTTCTTGGCGGCGCTGTGGAGGGATTCACTCATGGTCGTTCCTCGTTTCGCGATAGTACGTGTTTAGCACGAGTCGAAAGCTATGTTGCATTCGAGATTCTGTCAATCGATTGAAACGCATTTCCCCATGTCAATGGCGGTAAAGCGGTGCAATGACGCTGCGCTCGAATGCAATGCCGGATTGCAATGAATGGCGGCGAAGGCAATACTGGCGGCATGCCAGGAGGACGATTGACCCAGCGGGATCGTGATCGCATCGCGGCCGGACTCGCCGACGGGCTCGCCTACGCCGAGATCGCCAGGCGGCTCGACCGGCCGACCTCGACGATCACCCGGGAGGTCGCACGCAACGGCGGCCCCGCCGGCTACCGCCCCCAGCAGGCGCACCAAGCGACGATCCAGCGGGCGCGGCGCGGCACACCGGCACCCCCACGCGCCGCCACACCGCTGGGTGGCATGGAAGAGGAGCTCATCGAGATGGCGGTCGGAGCGGGGATGCCGAGGATGACCGCGCGCGTGCACCTCGACCTGGTGCTGTCCGAGGACGGCAGGCGCACCGCGGCCGAGCTGACCCGCAGGCTGAAGGTCAGCCCTGCCTCCGTCTCCGTGGCCGTGAATTACCTGGTCCAGCAGGGGTTCGTCCGGCGCGAGCGCGATCCGCAGCGGCGTCGCGACATCTACGTGGTCGACGACGACGCCTGGTACCACTCGATCGTGATCAGCGAGCGGCAGACGCTCGAGACGGCGCGGGCCACGATGGCGGCGGCGGAGACGTACGGGCTCGACAGCCCCGTGGGACAGCGGCTGGCCAAGACAGGGGCGTTCCTGGAGCGGGTCAGCCTGGACATCTTGGAGTCCGCCGGCCGCTGGCGCGCCCTCCTGGCGTGATGGGTCTCAGCCGAACCACCTGGCGAGCCGGCTGACCAGTTCCTGCTGATCGTCACCGACCCACGCCACGGGGCCGTCTATGGGCAGCAGTGAGTGAAGGCCATGAGCACACTCTTCCCGGCACCGTGATGATGGTTGGTTCTCGTCGCAGGTCAAGGTCGTTCGTCCTCGGACACGCAGCGTCACGGTCCTTCAGCAGCCTCACCGTCTAACCATGGGGAATCAGGAGGATCCCAACCATGTTCGTGACGTGGATGTCCTTCTGTACGAACCCAAGCGCCACGCGATCGGGACGCCCTATCTGCGTGCGTTTCGAGCCAGCGTCGTGGGACTGAGGCCAGCCTCGTGGGCAAGACCTGCGTATGGGACGAACGCCATGGGAAATTCGCGACCGTGACGCGCCTCGCCCCGTCCTGCAATATCCGGAGCGTACGAATCCATAACACGTCCCACCTCACGGATCATCAAAATCCCGTAAGTCCGACATCGCAGAGCGTTATCAAGCTCGTGATCACGCCGGTTAGCTCGGACAGTGCTCATGATCAGTCGGACTTACTCACGGAATCGCGGACCCTACATCCGGGCGGCTCAGTGCTGGGCCATGTCCACGAAGCGGCTGTAGTGGCCCTGGAAGGCCACCGTGACGGTCGCGGTAGGGCCATTGCGGTGCTTGGCCACGATCAGGTCGGCCTCACCGGCCCTGGGCGACTCCCGCTCGTAGGCGTCCTCACGATGAAGCAGGATGACCATGTCGGCGTCCTGCTCGATAGAGCCCGATTCGCGTAGGTCGCTCACTTGGGGACGTTTGTCCGTGCGTTGCTCGGGGCCTCGGTTGAGCTGGGAGATGGCGATCACCGGGACCTCGAGCTCCTTGGCCAGCAGCTTGATGGCTCGGGAGATCTCGGACACTTCGTTCTGGCGGCTCTCGGTCTTCTTCGGCGAGCTCATCAGCTGGAGGTAGTCGATGATCACGAACCGCAGGTCGTTGCGCTGCTTGAGGCGGCGGCACTTGGCCCGGATCTCCATCATCGACATGTTGGGCGAGTCATCGATGAACAGCGGCGCCTCGGCGACCTCGCTCATCCGGCGCGCCAGCCTCGTCCAGTCGTCGTCGCCCATCATTCCGGAGCGCATCGCGTGCAGGGCCACCCGCGCCTCGGCCGACAGCAGACGCATGGTGATCTCATTGCGCGACATCTCCAGCGAGAAGATGACGGTGGTCATCCCATGCTTGATGGCCGCAGACCGGGCGAAATCCAGACCAAGAGTGCTTTTGCCGATGGCGGGCCGGGCGGCCACGACGATCATCTGGCCCGGGTGGAGGCCGTTGGTGAGCTGGTCGAGGTCCTGGAAGCCGGTGGGGACGCCGACCATCTGGCCGCCGCGGCTGCCGATGGCCTCCAGCTCGTCGAGGGCGCCCGGCATGATGTCGGCCAGCGGGGCGTAGTCTTCGGACGTGCGGCGCTCGGTGACCTTGTAGATCTCCGCTTGGGCCCGGTCGACGAGGTCGTCGACCTCTTCGTTCTGGCCGCCGTAGCCGTAGGAGACGATGCGGGTGCCGGCTTCGATGAGGCGGCGGAGGATGGCCTGCTCGCGGACGATCTTGGCGTAGTAGCCGGCGTTGGCCGCGGTGGGGACGACGGCCGTCAGGGTGTGGAGATAGGCGGCGCCGCCGACCCTGGCCATCTCGCCGCGTTTCTGCAGCTCGTCGAAGACGGTGACCGCGTCGGCGGGCTCACCCCTGCCGTAGAGGTCGGTGATGACGTCGTAGATCATCTGGTGGGCGGGACGGTAGAAGTCGTCGGCCCGAATGATCTCGACGACGTCGGCGATCGCGTCCTTGGACAGCAGCATGCCGCCGAGGACCGACTGCTCCGCCTCGATGTTGCTGGGTGGTGTGCGCTCGAAACCAGGGCCTGCGCCCACCTCTTCGTCAATGCTCACCGCGCCCCCTCAACACCGTGCGGCGGTCGCACCACCCCCACTTGTAGTCGACCGGGGTGACAGTTTCGCCGGTTCGCGGGCGGACGGCAACGCGGCCTGTGGACAACCCTGTGGTCAAGCTGTGCACTACCGCGCCCAGGGTGTGAAAGCACTGTGGACGAACCTGGGGATAACTCTGAAGCTTATCCACTAGACCATCTCTGAGCTGCGGAAACGATATCCACCGCCTGTGGAGGAAAGAAAGTTGGCCCGACATGCCGGGTAATGGGCATAATAGGGAAATGCCCATTACACGCCAGGATCGGGAGATCCTGCGGCTGGCGGTGCCCGCCTTCGGCGCGCTGGTCGCCGAGCCGATGTTCCTGCTCGCCGACTACGCCATCGTCGGTCACGGTCTGGGCACCACCGCGGTGGGCGCGCTGGGCGTGGCCGGCACGGTCCTGGCGACGATGGTCAACCTCTGCGTCTTCCTCGCCTACGGTACGACCGCGTCCGTGGCCCGACAGTCCGGGGCGGGCAATCACGGGCGGGCCATGCGCAGCGGCGTGGACGGCATCTGGCTGGCACTGGCCATCGGGGTCGCGCTCATCGCGGTCGGCTGGCCGCTCGCCCCGGCCATCGTGGACCTGTTCGGGGCGGGCCCGGAGCAGGCCGAGCAGGCCGTCACGTATCTGCGCATCAGCCTGATCGGCGCGCCCTCCATGCTGGTCGTGCTGGCCGGCACCGGCGTGCTGCGCGGGCTGCAGGACACGGTGACACCGCTGACCGTCGCGGTGGGCTCGTTCGCGCTCAACGCGGTGCTGAACGCGTGGTTCGTGCTCGGGCTGGACTGGGGCATCGCCGGGTCGGCCTGGGGCACCGTGCTGGCCCAGACCCTGGGGGCCGCCGTCTACCTGGCCGTGGTGGTCAGGGGCGCCCGGCGGCTGGGCACTCCGCTCACGCCCAGCCTGATCGGCGTCAGGCAGGCGGGCACGGCCGGCTTCGCCCTGCTCATCCGTACGGTCTGCCTGCGCGTCGTGCTGGTCGTGGCGACCGTGCTGGCCACCCGGATGGGCGAGGCGCAGCTGGCCGCGTACGCCATCGCCACCCAGCTGTGGACGCTGCTCGCCTTCGCGCTGGACGCGATCGCCATCGCCGGTCAGGCCATCACCGGCCGCGCGCTGGGAGCGGGCGACACGGCCGCGACCCGGAACGCGACCCGGCGCATGGTGTGGTGGGGCCTCTGGTCGGGTGTGGTGCTCGGGGCGCTGGTCATCGTGGCCAGGCCGGTGCTGCCCGGCCTGTTCGACGCCGACCCGCAGGTCACCGCGCAGTTGCTGGCCGTGCTCTGGCCGGTGGCGTTGTTCCAGCCGATCTGCGGCGTGGTCTTCGTGCTCGACGGGGTGCTGATCGGCGCCGGCGATCAGCGCTACCTCGCCTGGGCGGGCGTGTGGACGACGGCGGCGTATCTGCCCGCCGCGCTGTTCGCGGTGGATTTCGGCATCGTTGCTCTTTGGTGCGCACTTGGGGTGTGGATGATCGCACGTTTGATCACGCTGGGCCGCCGGGCCGTGGGCACTGCCTGGCTGGTGACCGGGGCGTAACCGTCCTGTGCTTGCTGTTGCACATGTGGTGAGGCAGTGTGAGCGAGCTACACGAGCGGGGTGTGCTTTTGTCCACTATTCTCCGACGTCTTCCGCCCAGCGAGGCGACCGGGCTGCGCACCGGCGCTCGCCACAGCCTGGCCGAGCTGTACCGCCCGGCCGATCTTGTCGTGCTCGGGCTGGGCGTCATGATCGGCGCCGGCATCTTCAGCATCGCGGGCCGGCAGGCGGCGACCACCGCCGGGCCCGGAGTAGTGCTGTCCTTCATGATCGCGGGCATCGCGTGCCTGCTCGCCTGCCTGTGCTACGCCGAGCTGTCGTCCACGATGCCGACCTCGGGCAGCGCCTACACCTTCACCTACGTCATCTTCGGCGAGGTGTGGGCGTGGATCATCGGCTGCGCGCTGATCCTGGAGCTACAGCTGGCCGCGGCCGTGGTGGCCAGAGCCTGGGCCAATCTCACGATCGGCGCCATCACCAACTTCGGCATCCGCCTGCCGGAGAACGACCTGGTCGCAGACCTGCTCGTGCTGCTGATCCTGGGACTGATCACGGCCGTCGTGGCGCTGAGCGCGCGGATCGGGCTGCGGGCGCTGTGGGTCATGGTGGCGGCCAAGCTGCTGGCCATCGGCGCGGTCATCGTCGTGGGCGCCCTGCACGTGCAGCCGGTCAACTTCGGTGACCTGTACGTCGATCCGGAGCCGCTGACGACGCCGTCCACGACCGTGCTCAGCCTGTTCGTGGGCCAGGGCCAGGCGTTCGGCTGGTTCGGCATCTTCGCGGCCGCGCCCGCCATCGCGTTCGCGTACGTCGGCTTCGACATCGTCGCCACCGCCGCCGAGGAGACCGTGCACGCGCCCCAGGCGGTGCCGAAGGGCATGATCCGCAGCCTGGTCATCGCGACGATCATCTACATCGCCGTGGCCGTGGTCATGGTGGGCATGATCCCGTACACGAGCATCTCGCTGGACGCGCCGCTGTCGGGGGCGTTCCGGATGGTCGGGGTCGACTGGATGGTGCACATCATCGACATCGGCGCCGTGCTCGGGCTGACGACGGTGATCCTGGTGCTGATCGTGGGGCAGACGCGGGTGCTGTTCTCGATGGCCCGCGACGGGCTGATCCCGCGCGGCCTGGCCACGATCAGCCGCAAGTACCACACCCCCTCGCGGGTGACGCTGGTGATCGGCCTGATGGCGATCCTGCTGGCGGAGTTCGTGCCGGTCCTCACGCTGGAGCAGCTCGTGGTCATGGGGACGCTGTTCGCGTTCCTCTTCGTGGCGGCGGGCGTGATCGTGATGCGGCGCAGGATGCCGCACCTGGAGCGCGGCTTCCGGGTGCCGCTGTCGCCGCTGCTGCCCGCCCTCTCCCTGCTCGCGACGCTCTGGCTGATGGTCAACCTGCAGGTGCACACCTGGGTGTGGTTCGGCCTGTGGATGGCCTTCGGCCTGCTCGTCTACCTCGTGTACGGCCGTAGGCACAGCCTGCTGGCCCCGCAACGGGAGCCGGTGCCCTCCGGGCGGGGACGGCACCGGCGCTAGAGCCTGCCTGCTTCGAGCACGCTGCGCAGGAACTCTCTGGTGCGGACGTGGTCGGGATCGCTGAGGATCTTCTCCGGAGGGCCCTTCTCCAGCAGGACGCCGCCGTCAAGGAAGCACACCGTGTCGGAGATGTCACGGCAGAAGCCCATCTCGTGGGTCGTCAGGATCATCGTCATGCCGGCCTGCTTGAGCTCCCTGATGATGCCCAGCACCTCGACGACGAGCGCGGGGTCGAGCGCGGAGGTGACCTCGTCGAGCAGCATCAGCCTGGGCCGCGTGGCCAGCGCCCGGATGATGGCCACCCGCTGCTGCTGGCCGCCGGAGAGCTGGTCGGGGTAGGCGCGTGCCTTGCCGGCCAGCCCGAACCTGGTCAGCAGGTCGTGCGCCTCCTCCTCGGCCTGGGCCCTGGCCACCTTGTGCACCTGGCGGGGAGCCAGCGTGATGTTGTCGAGCACGGTCATGTGCGGGAAGAGGTTGAACGCCTGGAACACGATGCCGAGCCGCTTGCGCACGTCGTCGACGTCGACCCGCGGGTCGGTGATCTCCCGGTCGTCGAGGAAGATGGCGCCGTCGTCGACGGTCTCCAGCAGGTTGACGCAGCGCAGCAGCGTGGACTTGCCCGAGCCGGAGGCGCCGATCAGGCTGACCACCTCGTGCGGGCGCACCTCCAGGTCGATGCCGCGCAGCACGGCGTGGCCGCGGAAGCTCTTCCACACGCCCTCGACGGTCAGCAGGCTCATGCTCCGCGCCTCCTTCGGGTGCGCTCGGCGAGGTGGTCGGTGAACCTGGCCAGGGGGATCGTCAGCAGCACGAACAACAGCGCCGCCACCAGGTAGGAGGTGTAGTTGAACTTGCCGGAGGCGAAGATCTGTGCCTGCCGCAGCGCCTCCATCAGGCCGATGGTGGCGACCAGCGCGGTGTCCTTCTGCAGCGAGACGAAGTCGTTGAGCAGCGGTGGCACGACCCTGCGGACGGCCTGGGGCAGCACCACGAACCGCATGGCCTTGCCGTGGCTCAGCCCGAGGGAGCGGGCCGCCGCGATCTGGCTGGGATGGACGGAGTCGATGCCCGAGCGGAAGACCTCGGCCACGTACGCGCCGTAGGAGAGCGTCAGAGCGATGATGCCGAGCGTGGCCAGGTCGGTCGGGACACCCTGCAACCGCAGGCCGGGCAGCCCGAAGCCGACCAGGTAGATCACCAGCAGTGTGGGCACACCGCGGAAGATGTCGGTGTAGAGCGTCGCCAGCGCCCTGATCGGGAAGAACGCCGGAGTCTTGATCCCCCTGGCCAGCGCCACGAGCAGGCCGACGACGAGGATGAGCGGCTCGGCGATCAGGAAGATCTTGACGTTCAGCAGGAACCCGTCGAGCACGTCGGGCAGCGCCGTGGCGAACGCCTCGACACTGAAGAACGACTCCTGGACCCGTGGCCAGCCGGGTGAGCTCGTGACGATCCACGCGACCAGCGTGAGGAACACGATCGTGGAGGCCGTGGCGATCGACGTCGAACGGCGGGCCCGCGACCTGCGGACCCGCTCGCGTTCCCACTGGCGATCGCTCTTGACCCAGGCCGGGGACATGTCACTCACCGGTCGGGCGTCACGTCAGTTCGGGCGCGCCCGCCGCCGAGCCGAGCCACTCTTGCTCGATCTTGGCCAGCTCACCCTTGGACTTGAGCGCGTCGACCGCCTTGTCCACGCAGGACTTGAGCGCGCTGCCCTTCTCCATGACCAGGCCGAACTCCTCGGGGGCACCGCCCGTGGAGCTGAACTGGCCCACGATCCTGGACTTCTCGACCTGGGCGGCCGTGACGTAGAACGCGGTCGGCAGGTCCACGACCAGGGCGTCGACCTGCTCGTTCTTCAGCGCGGTGATGGCGTCGATCTGCTCGTTGTAGACGTTGGGGTCGTCGCTGGGCTTGATCACGCTGCGGACGGCGTCGAGCGAGGTGGTGCCGACCTGGACACCGATCCTGGCGTCCTTGAGCTCGGCCAGGCTCTTGGCACCGGCGAACTTGCTGCCGTCGATCGCCACGATGGCCTGCTTGACCGTGTAGTAGCCGTTGCTGAAATCGACCACCTTGGCCCGGTCGGGGGTGATCGAGACCTGGTTGATGTCGAAGTCGAACTGCTTGGCACCTGGCGCGAAGGCCGAGTCGAACTTGACCGTGTTCCACTGCACCTCGGTGCGGTCGAAGCCGAGCTCCCCCGCCACGGCGAACGCCACGGCGCTCTCGAAGCCCTGGCCGTTGCTCGGGTCGTCGTCCTTGAACCACGGCTCATAGGCGGGCTTGTCGGTGCCGATCGTCAGCTTGCCCGCGTTGACGAGCTTGAGCTGATCCTTGGTGCAGGCCGTGGCGGTGCCGGTGGAACCGGCGGGACCGGCCGTGCTCGCCGTGCTGGGGTCGTCGACGGGCGCGCACGCGACGGTCGCCGCCGCCAGCGCGCCGATCGCGAGCAGCATCGAGGGACGGACCATGGCTGGCCTCCAGGGGGAGAACGCGGGGAAGAACGAGCCGATTGTACGCTGTCGAGGCAACGAGATATCCCCCCACCTGCGGTCATGCCGCAGATTTACTGACATCTCGGTCAGGTCACCCCGGCCGTGGAACGCGAACGGCCCCCTCCCCGCGATGGGGAGAGGGCCGCGCTGATGCCGGAGTGGGTCAGCCGGCGACGACCTCGACGTCGACGGACGCCGAGACCTCGGGGTGCAGCTTGACGCTGACCTTGTGGGAGCCGACGCTCTTGATCGGGTTGACGATCTCGATGCGGCGGCGGTCGAGGATCGGGCCACCGGCGGCCTTGACGGCGTCGGCGATGTCGCCCGTGGTGATCGAGCCGAACAGGCGGCCGGAGTCGCCCGCGCGGGTGGTCAGCCGGACGCGGAGGGCGCCGAGCCGGCCCGCGACCTCCTTGGCGGTGCCGAGGTCACGGATCTCGCGAGCGTCACGAGCCTTCTTGATGGACTCGATCTGCTTCTCCGCGCCACGGGTCCAGCGCATGGCGTAGCCGCGCGGGATGAGGTAGTTGCGGCCGTAGCCGTCCTTGACCTCGACGACGTCACCAGGGGTGCCGAGGCCGGAGACCTCGTTCGTGAGAATGAGCTTCATATCGACAGGCCTCCTTAGCGCGCGGTGCTCGTGTAAGGCAGCAGAGCCACCTCACGGGCGTTCTTGATCGCGGTCGCCACGTCGCGCTGGTGCTGGGTGCAGTTGCCCGTCACCCGGCGCGCACGGATCTTGCCGCGATCGGAGATGAACTTCCGCAGCAGCGCGGTGTCCTTGTAGTCGACGTAGGAGATCTTGTCGTGGCAGAACAGGCAAACCTTCTTCTTGGGCTTGCGCAGTGCCGGCTTGGCCATCGTGGTGCTCCTTTCAGAGCCCCGCCGTCAGGCGGGAATGGTCTCGGACTGGTGAATGGGATCTAGAAAGGCGGTTCGTCGCTGAAGTCGTTGCCGCCGCCGAAACCGCCCGGCTGCTGGCCGCCACCCTGACCGCCGCCCTGGTAGCCGCCGCCACCGCCGCCGAAGCCGCCGGAACCCTGCGGCGGGGCGGGAGTGGCGGAGGCCCACGGGTCGTCGGCCGGGCCGCCGCCGAAGCCGCCACCGCCGCCGCCCTGACGGGTGGTGCGGTTGACCTTGGCGGTGGCGTTGCGCAGAGACGGGCCGACCTCGTCGACCTCGACCTCGTAGACCGTGCGCTTCTCGCCTTCCTTGGTCTCGTAAGACCGCTGCTTGAGCCGCCCCTGCACGATGACCCGCATGCCGCGCTGGAGGCTCTCGGCCGCGTTTTCGGCCGCCTGCCGCCACACGTTGCAGGTCAGGAAGAGGCTCTCGCCGTCTTTCCACTCGTTGGTCTGGCGATCCATGAACCGCGGAGTGGACGCGATGCGGAATCGAGCCACCGCTTGACCCGTCGGGGTGAAGCGCAGCTCCGGGTCGTCGACAAGGTTGCCGACGATGGTGATTACGGTGTCGCCTGCTGCCATGGCTAGCGCTCGCCTTCCTGCACGCCTTCGCTTTCGGGTTACGGCTCAGAGTACGGCTGCCGCCCGACAAAAGCCGGGCAACGAGCTGCTTAGTGCACGTCGGGGCGGAGCACCTTGGTGCGCAGGATGCCCTCGTTGAGGTTCATCTGGCGGTCGAGCTCCTTGACCGTCGCGGGCTCCGCGGACAGGTCGATGACGGCGTAGATGCCTTCGGACTTCTTGTCGATGTCGTAGGCGAGACGCCGGCGGCCCCAGACGTCGACCTTCTCCACAGTGCCACCGTCGTTGCGGACCACGGTGAGGAACTGGTCGAGGGACGGCGCCACAGTGCGCTCATCGAGCGAAGGGTCCAGGATGACCATTACTTCGTAACGACGCATGCGGGACTCCAACCTCCTCTGGACTCTTGCGGTCACGACACTCTGCCGTGACAGGAGGACGCTGACGTGTTGACCCGAGCGCCCATTTCGACGCTCCGGCGTGACGGGTCACCCATCACAACGCAGCCCGCCCAGGTTACCAGCCGCGTCAGGGTGGGAAGGCATGTAGCAAACCCATGGGGGTGATGGCTGTGCCGCACATGCTGCATCCGTCGCAGAGCGAACGGTTCAAGCTCACACTCAACACCGACGGCCGCTCGCATCCGGTGGAGAACACTCTCGCGGTGACCACGCTGGCGTGCGGGCTCGTCGCCTTCGCCGCGACGTTCTTCTCCACCGGCTACGTGATCGCCTCGTGGGTCGGCACCCTCGGATTCGGGACCGGCCTCTACTCACAATACGTCTCGGCCACCACGGCGCAGCGTTCCCTCAACATCGTCGGCCTGGTGTCGTCGTTCGTCGGCTTGGCGCTCGGCATCGCCCGAGGCGGCTACCTGCCATGAGGAAACGGCCCCGGCTTCCGGGGCCGTCCTCGTCCAGCCGTCTCGAAGAGCCGTCCTTTGACGAGCTGTGCCTATACGAGCCGCCTATATACCTATATATAGGTCACCCTCCGATGTGCAGGTCCACCTCGAGGAGGACCAGGAACCAGAGGAAGACCGCCAGCAGAGCCTCGGCGATGTCCTTGAGGATGCCAGGCGTGATGTAGTCGTACACCCAGGCCACGTAGATGCCGATCACGACCCAGATCAGGATGATTAACGAACGCCAGCGCCAGCGGGCCATATCGTTCTCCTCGCGTAGGGGGTGCAGCGCAACTGCCCCGCCGCAGGTCGAACAAACGGGCCGGGCGGTCCCCGCTGGTCACGGGCGCCGGACCCCCGCTCGCGGCTCCCGCTAGGCTCGGTGGCATGGTGCGCATCGGAGCTCACGTCGCTCAGGACGATCCCGCGGCCCACGCCGCCGAAGTCGGGGCGGAGGTGGTGCAGTTCTTCCTCGGTGACCCGCAGGGTTACGACAAGCCGGTGCTGCCGGCCAAGCCGGTGGAGGGCGTCGACATCTACATTCACGCCCCCTACCTGGTCAACGTGGCCACGACCAACAACCGGATCCGGATCCCCAGCCGCAAGCTGCTCGCCCAGCATCTCGAGGCAGCCGCCGGCCTCGGCGCCAAGGGCCTGATCGTGCACGGCGGCCACGTCAACAAGAACGACGACCCGCAGACCGGCTTCGACAACTGGCGCAAGGTGTTCGAGCGGCTGGAGTGCCCGATCCCCGTGCTGATCGAGAACACCGCGGGCGGCGGCAACGCGATGGCGCGCAAGCTGGAGCGCATCGCCCGGCTCTGGGACGCGCTCGACGGGTTCGACGTGGGCTTCTGCCTCGACACCTGCCACGCCCACGCGGGCGGCGAGGACCTGGTCGGCCTGGTCGAGCGGGTCAAGGCCATCACCGGGCGGATCGACCTGGTGCACTGCAACAACTCGCGTGACGCCTTCGACTCGGGCGCCGACCGCCATGCCAACCTGGGCCAGGGCACGATCGACCCGGAGCTGATCCTCGCGGTGTGCCGGGCGGCCGGGGCGCCGATCGTGGTCGAGACACCGGCCGAGGGCCAGGCCGAGGACATCGCCTTCCTGAGGAAGAATCTCTAGCGAATACACACAGCCTGTGGATAACTTCCCTGGATTACCGAGTCCACGAAGTGGGTATGGAGATCATCCTGCCCAGGCGCCGCTCATGAACCGGACCGCGTTCAGCACCATGAGCGGCCCCGACACCATGGCGTAGACCACGATCACCCACCGCCTCCCGGTGGCCAGCCGGGCCATCGCCAGCCAGAGCGGAAACCACAGCAGCAGCGAGCGCGGGATCGACAGGTAGAACGCCGAGGTCATCAGCGCCCCCGCCTGGAGCCCGGTGTAGACCAGCTCGCTCCACCGGCGCGCGACCGCCAGCCAGACGAGCACGGCGACGGACAGCACGGCCCCGGCGATCTCCATCCGGAAGGCCACCGCGAAGTCGTCCGCGAGCGTGGCCGCGTCCCACGTGGTGGTCCACGACTCCCACGGCCAGACCATCTCCCTGCCCCAACCGGCCTCCTGGGCGTGCTTCCAGGCCAGCCAGTCTCCCGAACGGGCGTAATGGAAGGCGGAGTAGGCCGCCAGCGGCAGGAAGGGCACCAGCAGCCAGGGCGCCCGGCGCACGGCGCCCTTGCCCGTGACGAACTCCACCACCAGGGCGACCGCCAGGAACAGGCCGGTGATGCGGACACAGGAGGCGCCCGCGGCGAGGGCGGCGGCGAGCGGCCAGCGGCCCTGGCGGGCGGCCAGCCAGGCGGGGATCGCGAAAGCCAGGAACAGCGACTCGCTGTAGCCCGCGGCCAGGAACACCGCGGTCGGGAACACCAGCAGCGCGAGCACCGCGATCCAGCCCGAGGCGCCCTCGAACTCGGCGAGCCGGGCCAGCGCCATCATGGCCACCGCCCCGGCCACCAGCGAGACGATCATCCCGGCGGCCGTCCAGTCGGGCACCACGACGTGGACCAGGCGCAGCACCAGGGGTAACCCGGGGAAGAACGCGGGCAACCCGGGGTCGGGCGGCTTGTTCGGGTCGCCGTCGTAACCGTACTGGGCGATCGTGACGAACAGCCCGGCGTCCCACTGCCGCCACTTACCCAGGTAGTCGTGGAACGTCACGCCGAGCAGCGTCGCGGTCAGCAGCCCGGCCCGCGAGCTCAGCCAGAGCAGCAGAGCGTCACGATCGGCCGAGCGCGTGATCATCGGGACGAGGAGGCCAGCGTGAACCGATCGGAGGCGTCGTCGAACACGCCGCCCACCTGGTCGTCGACGCCGGCCTGCCGTACCACGTCCTTGCCGGGACGGAGGATGTCACGCACGACGAACGCCATCATGATCGCGATCGTGATGACGCGGCCCCAGACGGCGGTGAAGTAGGTGTCGTCACCGATGCCCAGGTCGTTGCGGCTGAGCGGCGGCTGCGAGAGCAGATAGAGCCAGATCGCGAAGAAGTACCAGATCTCGGCGAGCTGCCAGAGCGCGATCGGCTTCCAGTTGGGCCGGGCGAGCACCGCGAACGGCACCAGCCAGAGGACGAACTGCGGCGACCAGACCTTGTTCGTCATCATGAAGGCGGCCAGCGCCAGGAAGCAGATCTGCGCCAGCCGGGGCCTGCGCGGCGCCGCCAGCGTGAGGACCGCGATGCCGAGGCACAGGACGGCCAGCGAGACCGTGCCCAGCACGCTGACGTCGGCTTCACCGAGCACGGGCCAGCCCTTGTTCTGGAAGAACAGCCAGGGCGAACCCCAGTCGACGCCCCGCTCCTGCGAGAACACGTAGAACCTGCGCCAGCCGTCCCAGGCCAGCACCATGAACGGCACGTTGACCACGAGCCAGGCGCCCGCGGCGGCGGCCATCGTGACAAGGAACGGCCGCCAGCGCGCGGTCCGCAGCGTGAGCAGGAAGAGCGCGCCGACGAACATCAGCGGATAGAACTTCGTCGCGATCGCCAGGCCGAGCAGCACACCGGCCAGCACCTGCCGCTTCCGCGCCCAGGCCAGCAGCATGCCCATCGACAGCGCGCCCGCGACCAGGTCCCAGTTGATGTACGCGGCCAGGATCACCGTGGGCGCGAGCGCGTACCAGAGGGCGTCCCAGCGCCGGACGGGCCCGGCGACCGCGGCCATCAGCAGGACACCGGCCACCAGGCAGATCCCGAGGAACACGACCGTGATGTCGTAGAACCGGACCGCCTGGGCGACCTCGTCGGGCTCCAGGAGCCGCGCGATCCAGCTGAACGCCTGCATGACCTCGCCGAGCACCACCGGATACTCGACGTGCTTGTCGAACGGCACCGTGGCGAAGTAGGGGTTCTCCGTGGCCAGCTGCCGGTCGAAGTAGAGCGGGTAGATGTCGGTGTAGCAGAAGTTGGTGTAGGTCGAGACCTGGTCGTTCCAGCCGCCGGTCCGGCACGGCAGCCGCACGAGGTAGGCGAGCGTCGCCCCCAGGGCCGCGAACAGCCCCAGGGGAAGGTACGGGACGGCCCGCGCGATCAGCGGCGGGCGCGCTACCGTGCTCGACTTCACTGGTTCTCGCGCCTGCTGGGCATCGATGCGGGCGCCCCGGATCTGGGGTCCTGGCCCCGTCCCATCACGGTGCCGTCGTCCTGCGGGATGCCGCCGTTCTCGTTGGGGTCGATCGTGACGATCTGGTCCTCGTCACACGGGCCGATCTCGCCGCAGATCTCGTTGGGGTCCTGCTCGGCGAACGGGTCGGTGGTGGCCGTGGGCGTGGGGATGGGCTTGGGCGCGAGGTTCTCGGCGATGCCGGTGTCGGCCCGCGGCGGGAACTGCTCGACCTTCTGCCCCTTCATGGCCTCGATCATGAAGGTCTTCCAGATCGCCGCGGGGTAGGTGGCGCCCTGGAAGCCGCTGCCCAGCGGCACCTCGTACGGCTTGCTGTACGGGTTCGCGGGAGTGTACTTCTTGCTCTTGCCCCTGGCCCACGGGCAGGTGTCGTGGACCGGCTGGACGACCTTGCCGGCCTTGGTGCGGCACTCCTGGCGGAACATGCCGACCGCGGTGGACAGCTGAGGGGTGAAGCCGACGAACCAGGCTTCCTTGTTCTCGTTGTTCGTCCCGGTCTTGCCGGCCACCGGACGGTCGTAGAGCGCGGCGTTGCGGCCGGTGCCCTGCTTGACCACGGCCTCCAGCGCGGTGACCGCGTCGGCCGCGGCGTCCGGCGAGATGACCCTGACCGGCGTCTTCTTCTCGTTGAAGACGACCTGGTTCTTCTTGTCGCGCACCTGGATGATGACGTGGTTGGGGTAGTGCTTGCCGCCGTTGGCGAAGATCGAGTAGCCGCCCGCCTGCTCGACGGCCGTCACCTGGCTACTGCCGATGGTGATCAGGTAGTGGTGGCGGGACTGGGCGTCCTTCAGCCGGTCCTCGTCGAGGCCGGCCTTGGAGGCGATGTCGATGACCTTCTCCAGCCCGACCTTCTCCCCCATCTTCGCGTAGGCGGTGTTGACCGACTGGGCCGTGGCGGAGATGACGTCGACGGCCGAGGCCTTCATCGCGTGGTCGTTGTTGATGTCCGTGGTGCCCGGCAGTTTGACCGGGCCCTTCGTCGGCACGTAGCTCTTCAGGCTGTAGCCGGCGTCGAGCCAGGCGGCGAGCACGTACGGCTTGAACGCGGAGGCGGCCTGCTTCTGCGAGAGGAAGGCGTCGTTCCACGCGTCCTTCTCGTAGTCGTCGCCGCCGTAGAAGGCGCGGACCCGGCCGTTGGTCGGGTCGACGGCCGCGAGGGTGGCGTTGATCTCGCCGGGCAGGCCCGCGGTGTGCTTGTTCACCGCGGCCTTGGCGGCCTGCATGAGCTCCTTGTTGAACGTCGAGTAGATCTTGTAGCCGCCCTTCTCGACGTCCTCCCTGCTGATCCCGCGGGCCTTCAGCTCGTTGAGCACCGCCTCGACCTCGTAGCCGGCCAGGCCCTTGAAGTAGTCCTTCGTCTGGTATTTGACCCGCTTGGGCGACTTGGGCGACTTGGCGGGCAGCGAGCCGTAGGCGGTGGCGTCGAGCTGGGCCATCTGCTTGATCACGTAGTTGTAGCGGAACTCGGTGTCGCCCATCTTGCCGGCGAGCTCGGCCCGGTCGAACGCGTCGGGGTTCTGGATGCGGCCGGCCAGGTAGGCGCCCTGCTCGGGCGTCAGCTTCTCGACCTTCCTGCCGAAGAAGGCGTCGGCCGCCGCGCCGATGCCGTAGGCGCCCCGGCCGAAGTAGATGGTGTTGAGGTACTGCTCGAGGATCTTCTCCTTGCTGAGCTGCTTGTTCAGCTTGACCGCGACGAAGATCTCCTTGATCTTGCGCTGAACGGTCCGCTCCTGGGAGAGGCCGTCGTAGTAGCCGCGAGCCATCTGCTGGGTGATGGTCGAGGCGCCCTGCACCTGCTGGCCGGAGGCCGTGCTCCAGAGCGAGCGCATCATGCCGGAGAACGAGATGCCGGAGTCGTCACGGAACGAGCTGTTCTCGGCGGCGATGACCGCGTCCTGGACCGCGCGCGGCACCTGGTCGTAGGTCACCGGGATGCGCTTGACGCCCAGTCGGGCCAGCACCTTCTTGTTCTCGTCGTAGATGACGCTGCCCTGGTCGTCGACGCCGTCCTGGACCTGGTCCTGCGTGGGTACCGGCATGTTGGCGTAGGCCACGGCGATCATGCCGAAGAGGCCGGCCGCGAGCACCGCGAAGCCGGCCATGACGATCTTCCAGTTGGGGATGAACCTGCGCCAGCCGGGCTTGTCGCCACCGGGCTTGCGCGGCCCGGCCGGACCCTCGGGCCCGCCGCCGCCGCCACCGCCGCGCCCTCGCGCCCGGCGCGGGGCGTCGCTGACCATGGTCTCCTGGTTGGCGCGGCTGCGCGTCTCCGGCTCACTGCGCGGCGCCTGCCCGCGCGGGCCGGGGTTGCGCGGGGCGACCTCGCGGGGCGCCGGATCACGGGGCGCCGGCTCGCGATGACCCGGATTGCGCGGCCCCGGCTCGTACGGCTGCGCCGACATCGCGCCGGTCTGCTCGTAGGCGGCTTCCGGACGGCGTGGAGGCTGTGCGGCGCCCCAGCCGGAGTCGCCGGTTTGCGCCGCGGACCCCTGGGGAACGGAACGGGATGAGTTGGAGCGACGGCGCCTCCCCGGGCGGCTCGTCCCCTCGTTCATGCTGTTACTCACACGTCCTCGCATCGTCGTCGGATAGCACGGCGGATTGGGCGTGAGGCGCCTCGCCGCCCTCGGTCTTCTATGGCTTGCCGGCGAGGTCCGGCGGCCCGTTGCCGAGGACGAACGAGACCGTCAGGTGGTTCCAGGAACAACCTTGGCAGACCTCGACGACGTACACCCGGAACTCGTCGTAATCATGGGCCATCTCTAAGAGTTCCGACATGACCTTTGCCTGACCGGCAAGTCGTCCCAGGGAATCCCCGTAGACATAGGTCACGTTGGTGACGTTCTCCCTCTCGCACACCGGGCAGGGGCGTTCGGTCGGTTCGCCGAAGTGGCGCGCCGCACGAAGGAGGTAGGGCTGTGCGTCACAGACGTCCACGGGCGAGGAGCGCCCGGCACGCACGGAGCGGACCGCCGCCTTCTTCGCAAGGCCGTAATCCACCACCCTTCGCTGTGACCACATGAGCGCCAGACTACGGCTTTTTACCGATTCATCCCAACGACTTGGCAAAGTCATTGATTGCCAGCATATAGCGATCCGACGTATCCTCATGATGTATCAGCTCGATACATCGATGCGAGAGGGGGCGGATCAGCGTGGCCGGCGGACAGGGCAGAGTGCTCGAGTTGGCAGTCCTCGGGTCGCTCCACGAGACCCCTCTTCACGGCTATGAGCTGCGCAAACGGCTCAACGCCCTGCTGGGCATGTTCCGCGCCTTCTCCTACGGATCGCTCTACCCATGTCTGCGATCACTACTGGAACAGGGCCTCATCGCGGAGGACCAACCGGCTCCCACCACGATCGTGGGCGGCCGATCGAAGATCGTCTACAAGCTGACCGCCGAAGGCAAGGAACACCTCCAGGACCTGCTCACCCAGGCCGGGCCCTCCGCCTGGGAGGACGAGAGCTTCGGCGTCCACTTCGCCTTTTTCCGGCACACGGAGGCCGAGGTGCGCCTGCGCATCCTCGAAGGCCGCCGCAGCCGCCTGGAGGAACGACTTGACAGCGTGCGCACCGCCCTGGCCCGCACCAGGGAGCGCCTCGACAGTTACACGCTTGAGCTGCAGCGTCACGGTCTCGAATCGGTCGAGCGCGAGGTGCGCTGGCTGAACGAGCTGATCGCGACAGAGAGACGGGCCTCGCAAGAGCCCGAGAGGGATACCACGTCAACTGATGAGTAAGGGAGCGAGTGCGATGGGTTCGGTTCGCGTGGCCATTGTCGGTGTCGGCAACTGCGCGGCGTCGCTGGTCCAGGGCGTTCACTACTACAAGGACGCAGACCCGGACATCCGGGTGCCGGGCCTGATGCACGTGAAGTTCGGCGACTACCACGTGGGCGACGTCGAGTTCGTCGCCGCCTTCGACGTGGACGCCAAGAAGGTCGGCCGCGACCTCTCCGAGGCGATCGTCGCCAGCGAGAACAACACCATAAAGATCACCGATGTGCCCCCGACGGGGGTGACCGTCCAGCGCGGCCACACCTTCGACGGGCTGGGCGAGTTCTACACCGAGATCATCGAGGAGTCCGACGAGGCGCCCGTCGACGTGGTGCGGGTGCTCCGCGACAACCGGGTCGACGTCCTGATCTCCTACCTGCCGGTGGGGTCCGAGGAGGCCGACCGCTTCTACGCCCAGTGCGCGCTCGACGCCAAGGTGGCGTTCGTCAACGCGCTGCCGGTGTTCATCGCCTCCGACCCCGAGTGGGCCGAGAAGTTCACCGAGGCCGGCGTGCCGATCATCGGCGACGACATCAAGTCGCAGGTCGGCGCCACCATCACGCACCGGGTGCTGGCCAAACT
This sequence comes from Nonomuraea sp. NPDC048916, assembly GCF_040649575.1. Lineage (NCBI taxonomy): Bacteria > Bacillati > Actinomycetota > Actinomycetes > Streptosporangiales > Streptosporangiaceae > Nonomuraea > Nonomuraea sp. NPDC048916. The sequence goes on along the minus strand of NZ_JBEZFS010000007.1, from coordinate 80,065 downwards.
GTTCGAAGACCGCGGAGTCGAGCTGCTGCGCACCTACCAGCTCAACTTCGGCGGCAACATGGACTTCATGAACATGCTGGAGCGCAAGCGCCTCCAGTCCAAGAAGATCTCCAAGACGCAGTCGGTCACCTCGCAGATCCCGCACGAGATGGGCAAGGCCGACGTGCACATCGGCCCGTCCGACCACGTGCCGTGGCTCGACGACCGCAAGTGGGCCTACGTCCGCCTGGAGGGCCGCTCGTTCGGCGACACCCCGCTCAACCTGGAGTACAAGCTCGAGGTGTGGGACTCTCCCAACTCGGCCGGCATCATCATCGACGCGGTCCGCGCCGCCAAGATCGCCCTCGACCGGGGCATCGGCGGCCCGATCCTGAGCGCCTCCTCCTACTTCATGAAGTCTCCGCCGGTGCAGCACTCCGACGACGAGGCCCGTGACTACGTCGAGAAGTTCATCCGCGGCGAGGTCGATCGCTGACCGCCGCGCAACGCTCCTCCGGCGCCGCTTGACGCGGCGCCGGACGCGTCACGGCGTCTCGCGGATCTCCTCGTAACCCGCGCGGGCGGCCGGGGGAAGGTCGTCGGCCGAGGCCCGCGGCCAGCGCATGGGATCGGGGCCGAGCCCGGCGAGCAGGGGGATCTGCTCCTTGCACCAGGGTGAGATGGCGAGCAGGTCGCTCTGGACGCCGGCCACGAACTCGGCCCAGGGCATCCAGAGGATCTCTCCCACCTCGTCGGGGTTGGGCTTGGCGGGGGTGTCGACCGTCACCCGGTAGACCGGGCACAGCTCGTGCTCGACGATGCCGTTGCCCATGACCGCGCGGTAGGCGAAGGCCGGGAGCATCAGGTCGACGCGCTCGACGGTCAGGCCGAGCTCGTAGGAGAGCCGGCGGCCGACCGCGTGCTCGAGGCTCTCGCCGGGCAGCGGATGGCCGCAGCAGCTGTTGGTCCAGACACCTGGCCAGGTGATCTTGTGGGCCGCCCGCCGGGTGAGCAGCACGCGGCCGTCGTGGTCGAAGACATAGCTGGAGAACGCCAGATGGAGCGGGGTCTGCTGACCGTGCACCGCGGTCTTGGAGGCGGTGCCGATCGCGTGGCCCTGGCCGTCGACCAGCACCACGAGTTCGTCAGTCGTCACGCTATGAAGCGTACGTGATCATGAGCGTGATCCGAACACGATCGCCCACCTGCGGCGCCAACCTCTCTCGTCGCCGCGGACCGCGGACGCGGGGCTAGGCTGACTGCGTGTCCTTCGTCGCCGATCTACGTGTGGTCCTGAGAGGCCGAGACTTCCGGCGACTGTTCGGCACCCGGCTGGTCTCCCAGTTCTCCGACGGCATCTTCCAGTTCGGCGTCGCGGGGTTCGCCTTCTTCAGCCCCGAGAAGCAGACCACGGCCCTGGAGGTGGCGACGGGGCTGGCCGTGCTGCTGCTGCCCTACAGCATCCTCGGGCCGTTCGTCGGCGTGTTCATCGACCGCTGGTCGCGGCGGCAGATCCTGGTGTTCGCGCCGATGGTGCGCGGGGCGCTGCTGCTCGGAGCCGCCGTGCTGGTCGCGTCCGGCGTGCCCGATCCGGTGTTCTACGTCGCCGCGCTGGGCGTGCTCGCGGTCAACCGGTTCTTCCTGGCCGCGCTCGGCGCCTCGCTGCCCCATGTGGTGCCGCCCGACCGGCTGATGGCGGCCAACGCGGTGACACCCACCTCGGGCACGGTGCTGACGTTCGTCGGCGCGGGGCTCGGGTTCGTGCTGCGCGAGGTGTTCGGCGGGGACAACGCGGGCACCGCGCTGCTGCTCACCACCTCGGGCGTGGTGTTCGGGCTCAGCGCGCTGATCGCCCGCACGATGGAACGCTCGCTGCTCGGCCCCTCCTACAACCCTGACCGGCCGCAGGCCCGCGAGGCCCTGCGCAACGTGCTCGTCGGCCTCGTCGACGGTGTCCGCAACCTGGGCCGCCACCGCATGGCCGCCGCCACGATGGGCGCGATGGCCGCCCACCGCTTCCTCTACGGCATGGCGACCGCGCTCGGCATCATCCTCTACCGCTACTACTTCACCGACGGCGACCCCGACGCGGCGCTGCGCGGGATCAGCCTGGTGGTGGCCACCTCCGGCGTCGGCTACTTCCTCGCGGTGATCATCACACCGTGGGCCGCCGAGCGGTTCACCATCGAGCGGTGGGTGACCATGGCGCTGACCGCCGCGGGAGTGCTCACGGCGGTGCTGGTGATGCCGTTCCAGACGTGGGGGTTGCCGGCGGCCGGGTTCGTGCTGGGGATCGCCGGGCAGAGCGTCAAGATCTGCGCGGACACCACCGTGCAGCGCGATGTCGAGGACACCTACCTCGGGCGCGCCTTCTCCATCTACGACATGCTCTTCAACGGCATGTACGTGCTGGCGGCGGCCCTGGCGGCGGCGATCCTGCCGGCCAACGGCAAGTCCTACCTGGCGGCGGCGATCATCGCGATCGGCTACCCGGTGGCGGCAGCCGTCTATCGCATGGTCACCTCGGCCCCCGAGCCCGCGTCACGCTGACCCCGTCAGGCCGAGCCCGTCAAACCCGAACCCGTCAGGGTGAGCCCGTCGCGATGCCCTTGTCGCGGGCCCATTCCAGCAGCGCCCCGGTGGCCGCCTCCGTGCCGATCATCCCTTTGTCCAGGCGAAGCTCCAGCAGGAACCTGTACGCCTGGCCGACGACCGGCCCCGGCCCGACGCCCAGGACACGCTGGATCTCGTTGCCGTCGAGCTCCGGGCGGATCTTGGCCAGCTCCTCCTCGTCGGCCAGCCGGGCGATGCGCTCCTCCAGCTGGTCGTAGGTGCGCGACAGGGCCGCGGCCTTGCGCTTGTTGCGGGTCGTGCAGTCGGCCCTGGTCAGCTTGTGCAGGCGGTCGAGCAGGTGGCCGGCGTCGCGGACGTAGCGGCGTACCGCGCTGTCGGTCCACTCACCCGTGCCGTAGCCGTGGAAGCGCAGGTGGAGCTCCACCAGCCGCGACACGTCGGCCACCACGTCCTTGGGGAACCTGAGCTCGCTCATCCGCTTCTTGGCCATCTGCGCCCCCACCACCTCGTGATGGTGGAACGAGACCCGCCCGCCCGCCTCGTGGCGCCGCGTCTTGGGCTTGCCGATGTCGTGCAGGAGCGCGGCCCAGCGCAGGATCCGGTCGGGCTTGCCGTCCTCCTCCTGGGCGATGGCCTGGTCGAGCACGGTCAGGGTGTGCTCGTAGACGTCCTTGTGCCGGTGGTGCTCGTCGATCTCCAGGCGGAGCTTGGGCAGCTCGGGCAGGACGTGGGCGGCCAGCCCGGTCTCCACCAGCAGGCGCAGGCCCTCGCGGGGGTTGCCGCCGCAGACCAGCTTGTCGAGCTCGTCGCGGATCCGCTCGGCGGAGACGATCTCGATGCGCTCGGCCATCGCGGTCATCGCCTCGACCGCGGCGCCGTCCACGGCGAAACCCAGCTGTGAGGCGAATCTCGCGGCGCGCAGCATGCGCAGCGGGTCGTCCTCGAAGGACTGCTCGGGGGTGCCGGGGGTGCGCAGCAACTTCGCCGACAGGTCGCTCAGCCCGCCGTAGGGGTCGACGAACTGGTGTCCCGGCAGCCGCACGGCCATCGCGTTGACGGCGAAGTCGCGCCGCTCCAGGTCGGCCTCGAGGGTCTCGCCGTACATCACCTCGGGTTTGCGCGACTTGGGGTCGTAGGACTCGCTCCGGTAGGTGGTGATCTCGATCAGCCAGCCGCCTTTGCGGACGCCGACCGTGCCGAAGTCGATGCCGATCGTCCAGACGGAATCGGCCCAGTCCCTTACCAGTGAGAGGACCCGCTCGGGGTGGGCGTCGGTGGTCAGGTCGAGATCGTTGCCGACTCGGCCGAGCAGGATGTCGCGCACCGGACCGCCGACGAGGGCCAGCTCGTGGCCGTGGGTGGCGAACAGGCGGCCGAGCTCGTCGGCCACGGGAGCGATCTTGCGGAACAGGTCGTTCATCGCCCGCTGCTGGGTTTCGGTCAGATTTGACTCGGACAAGCTGGGTAGGTCCTTCGATTCCGGAACATATCCCCCGGGCCACATCAGGTCCGGGTTACCGTCGGTCAAGAGGACCGTCGGGGGCCAAGGAACGAAGGAGCGTGTTTATGAAGGACGCCCTCGCGATCCACCGCCGGCTCCTCGCACACCAGGTCCATCATGAGATCGTACGCCTTCCGCGTCCCATGACTCACGCGGACGAGCTACCTGAGATGATCTCCGCTGCACCCGAAAGGTGCGTTGCCGTCACGGTTTTCGAGGTCACCGCGAGGGTCGGAACCGAGGTCGTCGCCGTCGTCTCCACGGTGGCCGCGCCGCCCCGGCCCGGCGTGCTCTGCTGGCTGCTGGGCGCCCGCGACGTGCGGCCGGCGCCCGCCTTCCTGGTCAACTCCACCACCGACTACGCGGCCGGGCTGGTCAGCCCGCTGCTGCTGCCGGACGAGCTTCCGGTGCTGATCGACGAACGGCTCCGGTCCGACACCGACCCGATCTTCATCGCCACCGGCGAACGCCACACCGCCATCTCCCTGCGCGCCCTTGACCTGCTGACTCTCCTGCCAGGCAAGAGCGTTGACCTACGGATTCCGCGTCCCAGGGGATCACGTGTGGCGGTCGCGTTGCGGCACTGAACCCGTACCATTGCGGGCGTGCGTCGTACTTCAGCCCAGGCGGACGCGTGATCCGTAAGGTCACGCTGCTCGCCGCCCTGTCCACCACGTTGCTCGCGCCTCTCGTCGCGACGACGCCGGACACGGCTGTCGCGACGACGACGATGGCGGCCAGGCAGGGGCTCGAGCTCACGGTGACGTCCATCACCCCGGAGTACACCACCGGCGCGGCCGACGAGATCAAGATCACCGGCACGATCCGCAACGACACTGGCGCGGCCATGCCCGGTCTGCGCGTCCAGCTGCGCTACTCGGCCCAGCGGTTCCTCGACCGGGCGGCCATGGACGCCTACCTGGCCGACCAGACCCCCGCGACGCTCCCGGGCAACGTCTCCTCCGTGTCGAGCATGGACTTCCCCTCGCTGGAGGCGGGCGCGTCGGCCACCTGGGAGATCAGGCGCACCCCCGCGCAGTTGCAGCTCAGCTCCTTCGGCGCCTATCCGGTGGCCGTCGAGGTGCTGCAGCAGGGGTGGCGATCACTCGGCGTGCAGCGCACGCTGCTCACCTATGCTCCCCCGACACCGCAACGGCCGCCGCGCAACCGGCTGGCCATCGTCTTGCCGGTCATCGACCAGCCGCACCGCGCCGACGACGCCACCTTCGCCGACGACAAGCTGAGCGCGGCCCTGACCGGCAAGGGCAGGCTCGCCGACCTGGCCCGCATCGCCAAGACCACGCCCAAGAACGTCACCTGGTTCGTCGATCCCGCGCTGCTCGACGACGCGCACGCGATGACCAAGCCCTACTCGGTCAGCACCAAGGACGGGCTCCAGAAGAAGCCGGCCGACGGCGGCGCCACGCAGTGGCTGGCCGACATGCGCTCCGCCCTGGCCGGCTCCCCCGTGGTGGCCACTCCCTACGCCGACCCCGACGTGGCCGCCCTGGCCCACCAGGGGTTCGACACCCAGACAGGCCGGGCGATCGAGCTGGGCGGCCAGAAGGCCCGCGAGCTGCTCAAGCCCGACGTGCAGACGAGCACCGCCTGGCCGGCCGCCGGCCTGCTCGACTCCGACGCGCTCGACCTGCTCTCCGTCGGCAAGCCCGGCGTCGCCCGGGTGACCAGGGTCCTGCTCAACTCGACCAACCTGCCGGTCCAGTCGCCCGTCACCTATACGCCCGACGCCGCGACGACGCTCGACAGCGTCGCGGGCCCCGTCACCGCGCTCGTAGCCGACGCGGGGCTGAGCCGCACGTTCGAGCCCGACTCCAGCGTCTCCGGCTCGATCCTGCTCAGCAAGCAGCGGTTCATCGCCGAAACCGCGATGATCTCCGCCGAGCCCGGCCAGACGGCGCCCAGGTCACTGGTCATCGCACCGTCCCGGCGCTGGGACCCCAATCCCACGCTCGTCTCCTCCCTGCTCAAGACCGCGGGCAAGCTGCCGTGGCTGGCGCTCACCCCGCTCAGCTCGATCAAGCCGGCCACGACCCAGCCCCCTCGGGCCGGCCTGACCTACACCGACCAGGACCGCAAGGAGGAGCTGGGGGCCAAGTACCTCGACCCGGTCAAGGAGGTCGCGGGCAAGGCGCAGCTCACCTCCGGCATCACCACCGGCAAGCCGCCGTCCGACTTCGACGCCGCGGTGCTCAGGCTGACCTCCTCCGCCTGGCGCAACCAGTCGCGAGCCGCCCGGGCGATGACCAAGATCGTCGACGGCGCGGTGCAGAGCAGGATGAACAAGATCTCGATCACCGGCGCCGACCCCGACCGGCCGCGCACCCTGGCGGGCGCCGACGGCGTGGTGCCCATCAGCGTCAAGAACTCCCTGCCGGACGAGGTCACGGTCGACGTCGAGGTCACCTCCAACAGTCCCGCGCGACTGCTGGTCGACTACCAGGCGCCCAAACGCCTGGTGATCGGGGGCAACGGCCAGAGCGGCACCCTTCAGGTCCCGATGAAGGCGACCATGAGCGGCGGCAGCGGCGACGCCACGGTCAACGTCCAGCTCAAGACCTCCGACGGCCTGCCGTACGGGAAGCCGGTGAAACTGACGATCCGCACCACCGGCTACACCGGGATCGCGCTGGTGATCGTCGGGGCGGCGCTGACGGTCATGCTCGCCGCCGTCGTGACCCGGGTGCTGAGGCGCCGGTCGCAGCGACGGCTGCAGCGGGCCACCAGGACACGGGAAAGTGAGACCGTATGAGCCGCTTGCTGCGGGCCAGCGCCATCATGGCCGCGGGCACGATGGTGTCCAGGGTCACCGGCTTCGTCCGGACCATGGTGCTCGCCTACGCGATCGGCACCATGGCCATGGGCGACGCCTACAACGCGGCGTACGCGATCCCCTACAGCATCCTCGACCTGCTGCTGCTCGGTGTGCTGAGCAGCGTCGTGGTGCCGATGATCGTACGGGCGCAGCAGCACGACCCCGACGGCGGCCGGGCCTACGAGCAGCGGCTGATGACGATCGCCACGGTCGTGCTGATCCTGGTCGCGGTGCTGGCCGTCCTCGCGGCGCCGCTGCTCATCGACCTCTACACCACCGACTGGGAGCCCGGCACCCGTAAGTTCGAGGTGGCGGTGACGCTGGCCAGGTTCATCCTGCCGCAGCTGGCCTTCTTCGGCATCGGAGCGGTCGCGGGCGCCATCCTCAACACCCGGGACCGTTTCGCGGCGCCGATGTGGGCGCCCGTGATCAACAACCTCGTGGTCATCTGCGTGCTGCTCGCCTACGCGGTGGTGGCCGGCACCACCGGCGGCGACATCTCCGGCGTCACCAACGGACAGCTCGCCCTGCTCGGCCTCGGCACCACGGCCGGCATCGTGGCGCAGGCGACCGTCCTGATCATCGCGCTCAAGCGGGCCGGGTTCGCCTTCGTCCCCCGTTTCGACCTGCGCAACGCGCGGCTGGGCGAGATGGGCAGGGCGGGCATCTGGACGATCGGCTACGTGATCGTCACCCAGCTCGGGTTCATGCTGACCACCAACCTGTCCAGCGCGGCGGGCGACGCCGTCCCCGGCCACGGCATCACCCCCTACACCTTCGCCTTCCAGCTCTTCCAGCTGCCCTACGGCGTCATCGGCGTCTCGGTGATCACGGCCATGCTGCCGAGGATGAGCCGGGGCGTGGCCGAAGGGCGGTTGGCGGACGTACGAGGGGAGTTCGGGTCGAGTGTCCGCCTGATCAGCTCGGTGATGGTGCCGGTGTCGCTGCTGCTGATGGTGCTCGGCCCGGCCATCACCGTGCCGATCTACGCCCACGGGGCCACCTCGGTCGAGGCGGCCATCTACATCGGCAACGTGCTGCAGGTGTACGGCCTGGCGCTGGTGCCGTTCGCGATCTTCCAGTTGCTGCTGCGCGTCTTCTACGCCTTCGGCGACACCCGCACGCCGGTGTTCGTCGGCGCGGGCACGACCGCGGTCAACGCGGTGCTCATGGTCGTCTTCTATCAACTGCTACCCGCCCGCTACGCCGTGATGGGCCTGGCCTTCGCCTACGCCGTCGCCTACGCCCTGGGCGCCGGGGCGGCCTGGTGGCTGGCCAGCCGGCGGGTGCGGGGGCTGGGCGGCTGGGAGGTCGGCATGGCGCTGACCAGGATGTATCTCGCCGCCCTGCCCGCGGCCGTGCTGGCGCTGGCCGCGGTGTGGGTCGTCCAGGAGGTGTTCGGGGGGCTCGACTTCGTCAACTCTCTGATCATCTTGGCGGTCGGGGGCGGCCTGGGCATGCTGCTTTATCTCGCCGTCGCGCACCGAGTGCGCATCCCGGAGGTCAACTCGATCGTTGGGATGGTCGCCGGGAGGGTAGGCCGTTAAGAACGCGGGCCGAACCAGCGCGGCACTAGCATGGTGCCCGACACGCACGAATGGAAGCAGGAGGCGCGTGGGCGGATCCACCCGGCATAGCATGCCTACGTGGGACACCTCCGCGCAGGCGCGTCGAGTCATTAGCACACCCGATCGGCCGAGCGGAGTGAGTCAGTGAGCACGTCTGCCGTCGAGCCCGGCACCCGTCTCGCCGAACGCTTCCGGCTCGAAGACCGGGTCACCGAGTCCGACGGCGCCACCCTCTGGAAGGCGATCGACGAGATCCTCGCTCGTCCGGTCGCCGTCCACACCTTCGCTCCCGAGTTCCCGCGCGTCCAGGAGGTGGTCACCGCCGCCCGCGCCGCCAGCCGGCTCACCGACCCGCGCCTGACCCAGGTCTTCGACGCGGCCCAGGACGACGACTACTCCTACGTGGTCAGCGAGTGGGTCACCGGTGACACCCTGGCCGACCTGCTCGCCGCCGGTCCCCTCGACCCCGAGCGGGCGGCCGGGCTGGTCGCCGAGGCCGCCGAGGCACTCGCCCACGCCCACGAGTCCGACCTCCACCACCTGTGCCTGCGCCCCGCCCACCTGGTGTGGACCACCGGCAACACGGTCAAGGTGCTGGGCGTCGCGGTCGACGCGGCCCTGGCCGGGCTGACCACCGACCAGCCCGCCCTCGACGACGCCGAAGGGCTGGGCCGGCTGCTCTACGCCGGGCTGACCGGCCACTGGCCCGGCGACGAGGAGGAGCACGGCCTGCCGGCCGCCCCCATGAACGACGGGCACTTCTGCACGCCCCGCCAGGTCACGGCCGGGGTGCCCAGCTACCTCGAGACGGTCACGGTCAGGGCCTGCCTGCCGGAGGCGCGCAGGGGTCAGAGCCCGCTGGCCAGCCCGGCCGAGGTCGCCGAGGCGCTCTCGGGCGTGGCCAGGCCGATGCCGATTCCCAGTGCCTATCCCTCGCCCCCCGCGGTGTCGTCCTCGTCCAACTCCGAGGGGCTCGACACCGAGCGGCGGCCCGCGCCGCCTCCGCCGCGTCCGGCGATGCCGCACCACGTGCCCTCCCACGGTGGCGGCGTCCTCAACCGGGTGCTGATGACCGTCGTGGTGCTGCTGGTCATCGCCGCGGTCGGCGTGGGCGCCTGGACGATCGGCCGCAGCCTCGGCAGTCCGAGCACGCCTGAGGCCGCCGACTCCTCGACGACCCCGAGCGCCACCGCCTCCTCCCAGCCGCAGACCGTCAAGGCCCAAGAGGCGAGCGGCTTCGATCCGCTCGGCGACCGCGAGGAGAAGCAGGAGCTCGCGCACCTGACGGTCGACGGCAAACCCGGCACGTTCTGGAAGACCGACAACTACAACAGCGCCGAGCTGGGCAACCTCAAGGACGGTGTGGGCCTGCTCCTCGACATGGGCAAGCCCATGCAGATCAGCGACGTGGTGGCGACGCTGGCCGACGCGCCGGGCGCGAGCGTGGAGCTGAAGGTCGGCAACAAGCCCGAGCTCACCTCGCTGAAGACCGTCGCCCGTGCCAAGGACGCCTCAGGAAAGGTCACTCTGGCTCCTGATCAAGCCGCAACCGGTCAGTACGTTTTGATCTGGTTTACGCGTCTTCCGGCAGATGCGGGCAAGTTTCATGGCACCATCTATGAAGTAGTGGTGCACTCTCCCGGATCGGCATAACCAGGAACCCCTCTTGTGAACTCCCCACCCGAGACACCCTCTCCCGCGGATCGGCCGGCTGTCAGCGACGCCGAGCTGCTGACCGCGCACATCAACGGGGATCCACACGCCTTCAGCGAGATCGTCAAGCGGCACCGCGACCGCATGTGGGCCGTCGCCCTGCGCACGCTCGGCGACCCCGACGAGGCCGCCGACGCGGTCCAGGACGCGTTCGTGTCCGCCTATCGCAAGGCCGGCACGTTCCGCGGCGAGGCCGCGGTCACCACCTGGCTCCACCGCATCGTCGTCAACGCCTGCCTCGACCGGATGCGCCGCAAGTCCATCAGGCCCGTCGCCGACGACGAGCTCATCGAGGCCGCCGAACGCGAGAGCCCGCTGCCCGACCAGACCGTCGAGCGCGAGGTTTCGATGGAGGTTTCGGCTGCCCTGAAACTGCTGCCCACCGACCAGCGAGCGGCGCTCGTCCTGGTCGACATGATGGGCTACTCGGTCGAAGACGCAGCTCAGGTGCTCGACGTGCCCAGCGGGACGGTGAAGAGCCGGTGCGCGCGGGGGCGCGCGAAACTTGCCCCAATTCTTTCGCATCTGCGGAACCGATCTGACCTCAGTCGCGTCTCATCCGCGAAGGGAGCAGAACTTCGTGACGGGTGATACGCACTACGATCTGGACATCCTCGCAGAGCTTGCCGAGGATCTCCTGGACGCTGGCACGGCCCGCCGGGTCCGCGAACATCTCGCGGTATGCGACCCCTGCGGGGAGCTACTGGCCGACCTGGCGGCGGTTCGCGAGGTGCTCGCGGCGACTCCCACTCCGGCCATGCCGATGGGCGTCGCGCTACGCATCGACAAGGCGCTCGCAGCCGAGGCCGAGTCTCACGGAGCTCGGCGCGGGGGTGTCGGCCTCGCCGAAACACCTGACTGGGACGAGCTCATGCGGGATTCCCCATGGGAACGGCCGGCGGAGACACCTGAGCCGGTCCGCCTGGGAGTGGTCTCCGACGACGGCACGATCGTCCCGGCCGGACGCCGGGCCGCCCGACGACGCCGGTGGGCGATGCCCGCGGTCGCGGCCGCCGCGGCCGCAGCCGTGGTCGGCACCGCGGTGCTCTCGAACGGCCTGCTCGCCTCCGGTGGTGGCGGTGGGTCCGAGATTCAGGTCGAAGCCGGCGCGCCGTCCCCGGCCAAGGAAGAGCTCAGGGCCAGGTCCTACGCGCTGACCGACAGCGGCCACAACTACAGCGATCAGGAGCTGCGCCAGCCACTCGAGGGCTTCCTGGCTCCCGCGCCGATCATCAACGGCGGCTCTCCCGATGTCGACCAGGTCGACACGTGTGTGAGCAAGGTGGCCACGCGTTCCAAGCTCCAGGCGTACGCCGTGGACCAGGGCCAGTACAACGGCCAGGAGGCCATCATCGTGGCGTCCTGGAAGGACAAGGCGTCCGGCAGGCTGCGCATCGACATCGTCGACCCGTTCAACTGCAAGAACCTGCGAAAGCCGATGCTCGGCCGCTGGTAACGAAACCCCACGTCAGAGCCCGCCTAGGCGGGCTCTTTCGGTTGTCCGAGCGTGGTGGTGAAAGGACGGGAATCAGCGCGGCCTAGGATCTGTTGTCGCCACTGGCAACACAGACGAGGAAGGCGTGGGAGCGTTGAGCGACGTTCGTAACGTAATCATCATCGGGTCGGGCCCTGCGGGCTACACCGCGGCGGTCTACTCCGCGCGCGCCGAGCTCAAACCACTGGTCTTCGAGGGGTCGGTCACCGCTGGTGGCGCCCTGATGAACACCACCGACGTGGAGAACTTTCCCGGCTTTCCCGATGGCATCATGGGCCCCGACCTGATGGACAACCTGCGCAAGCAGGCCGAGCGGTTCGGCGCCGAGCTGGTCGCGGACGACGTGGTCGAGGTCGATCTCGAGGCCAACCCCAAGGTCGTCAAGACCTACTCCGACACCTACTACGCCAAGTCGGTCATCCTGGCCATGGGCTCCGGCTACCGGGAGCTCGGCCTGGAGAACGAGAAGCGGCTGTCCGGCCGCGGCGTCTCGTGGTGTGCCACCTGTGACGGCTTCTTCTTCCGCAACAAGGACATCGTGGTCGTCGGCGGCGGCGACACGGCGATGGAGGAGGCCACGTTCCTCACCCGGTTCGGCCGCATGGTCACCGTCGTGCACCGCCGCGACGAGCTGCGCGCCAGCAAGATCATGCAGGAGCGGGCGTTCGCCAACGACAAGATCCGTTTCATCTGGGACAACGAGGTCGTCGACGTCCTGGGCGACAACAGGGTCGAGGCGGTGAAGCTGCGCAACGTCAAGACGGGCGAGGAGTGCGAGCTGGCCACCGACGCGCTGTTCCTGGCGATCGGCCACGACCCCCGCACCGAGCTGGTCAAGGGCCAGATCGATCTCGACGACGAGGGGTACATCAAGGTGGCGGCGCCGGGCACCGCGACCAACATCGACGGTGTGTTCGCCGCGGGCGACGTCGTCGACCACATCTATCGCCAGGCCGTCACCGCGGCCGGCACCGGCTGCGCGGCGTCGCTCGACTCCGAGCGCTGGCTGGCCAACAACGAGAGTTAAGGAGCGCACCGTGAAGGCAGTAACCGACGCCACGTTCGAGGCTGAGGTCCTCAAGAGCGACAAACCCGTTCTGGTCGACTTCTGGGCCGAGTGGTGTGGCCCGTGCCGTCAGGTGGCGCCCATCCTTGAGGAGATCGCCAAGGAGCACGGCGACAAGCTGGAGATCGTCAAGCTCAACATCGACGAGAACCCCAACGTCCCGCGCGACTATGGTGTGCTCCAGATCCCCACCCTGAACGTCTACAAGGGTGGAGAGGTCGTCAAGCAGATCATCGGCGCCAAGCCGAAGGCCATGCTGCTGAGGGAGCTCGACGGCATCATCTAGGCCGCCGCTCCGCCGCACTCACCGCGAAAGCCCCCTGTGGTCACAGGGGGCTTTCGCATTGGCTCAGGCGTTGTCACCTTTGTCGTACGGGAGACGGCCTTGAGAGGCGTCAGACGGGGCGAAGGGCGCGTTCCGGGCTCATGGACCCGAGGAGGCGCTCCAGTGCCACCTCGACGTCCTCGCGCCACGAGACGGCGGTCTTGAGCTCCAGCCGCAACCGCGGGAAGCGCAGATGAGGCCGAACCGTTTTGAATCCCACCGAGAGCAGGTATTCGGCGGGGACGACGCAGCTTGGTTCCTCCCATTTGAGGTCGCCGAACGCCTCGATGGCCTTGACTCCGCGTCGCGTGAGGTCCTTGGCCACGCCCTGGATCAGCATCCGGCCCAGCCCGCCGCCGGAGAACTCGGGGATGATGTGGGCCGTCATCAGCAGCACCGCGTCGGCGCTGACCGGCGAGGTGGGAAAGGCCAGGGAGCGCGGCGTGTAGAGCGGCGGGCTGTAGAGGACGAATCCGGCGGGCACCCCGTCGACATAGACGATCTTCCCGCAGCTGCCCCATTCGAGCAGCGTGCCGGAGATCCACGCCTCTTTCTCCAGCCCCGGGTCACCGGAATCGACCGCGCGCTCGCCGCCGACGGGATCGAGCTCCCAGAAAACGCACCGCCGGCAGCGGCGCGGCAGATCGTCCAGATTGTCCAGGGTGATATTGACCAGCCGACGCGACAACTACGGCCCCAATCGTTGACCCGAAAAGCGCGCGAAAACCACGTCTCCAGCTGGCATCGTAGCCCAGTGATGGTGCCGTCAGCGGATACCACGGCGGTCCAGCCCCGCCATGGGCGACATGTCGGACTGGCGTAATCTGGTATTTCAGCTCTACCTGAGACAGGAGGTGGACCGTGACAGCAGAGCAGGATCACGGTCAAACGCCCGCGACCCAGGGGTCGCGGATCGACGCCTACGTCGATCGGTACGCCGCACGAGCTACCGGGATGGTCGCCTCCGAGATCCGAGCTCTTTTCGCCGTCGCGTCCAGACCCGAGGTGGTCTCGCTCGCCGGCGGCATGCCGTACGTCACGGCCCTTCCCCTCGACATGGTCGGCGAGCTGGTCTCCGACCTCGTGACCCGGCGCGGCACGGTCGCGCTGCAGTACGGCTCGGGACAGGGCGATCCGCACCTGCGCGAGCAGATCTGCGAGGTCATGCGCCTGGAGGGGATCCACGCCGGGGCGAACGACGTCGTCGTCACCGTCGGTTCACAGCAGGCCCTCGACCTGATCACCCGGATCTTCATCGATCCGGGTGATGTCGTCCTGGCCGAAGGGCCCTCGTACGTGGGCGCCCTCGGCACGTTCGCCGCATATCAGGCCAAAGTGGTGCATATCGCCATGGACGATCAGGGCATCGTGCCCGAATCGCTGGCGCAGACCATCTACGCCCTGGAGACCGCCGGGGCGCCGGTCAAGTTCCTCTACACGATCCCGACCTTCCACAACCCGGCGGGCGTCACGCTCAACGTCGCCCGGCGCCAGCAGGTGCTCGACATCTGCCAGCGGGCCGGCGTGCTGATCGTCGAGGACAACCCGTACGGCCTGCTCGGCTTCGACGGCGAGCCGATGCGCGCCCTCCGGGCCGACAACTCCGACGGCGTGGTCTACCTGGGATCGTTCTCCAAGACGCTCGCCCCCGGGTTCCGCGTCGGCTGGGCACTCGCGCCCCACGCCATCCGCGACAAGCTCGTGCTGGCCATGGAGTCGGCCGTGCTGTCGCACTCGTCGTTCACCCAGCTGGCCGTCGGCCAGTACCTCGCCACGCAGCCGTGGCGCGAGCAGATCAAGTCGTTCAAGGAGCTCTACCGCGAGCGGCGCGACGCGCTGCTCGACTCCCTTGAGGCGCTGATGCCGCCCGAGGTCACCTGGACCCGCCCCGCCGGCGGGTTCTTCGTCTGGGCCACCCTGCCCGAAGGCCTCGACTCCAAGGCGATCCTGCCGCGGGCGGTCGCCGAGCGGGTGGCGTTCGTCCCGGGCACCGGCTTCTTCTCCGACGGGAGCGGGGCACGGCAGATGCGGCTGTCCTTCTGCTTCCCCGAGCCCGAGCGGATCCGCGAAGGCGTGCGCCGGCTGGCCGGGGTGATCGAGCAGGAGATCCAGCTGCGCGACACGTTCGGCACCGGATCCACCCGTGGGCACGGCGGCGTGGACACTCCCGGGCCTGATCTGGCCTGACTTCCCGATACGGCCGGTGTCCACCCAGCAGGGGGACGCCGGCCGTACCGTTGAAGGCACCGTCAGTGATGAAAGCGCCTGCTGTGCACCATCCGTCCCCGACGCCGGTACGGTTGGACAGCGTGTCATCAGCGGAGGAGAAGCAATGAGCGATCTGGGCCACGTGCTCGTGCTGGCCGGAGGCCTCTCGTACGAGCGGGAGGTGTCCCTGCGCTCCGGCCGCCGGGTGAGCGAGGTGCTGCGCGCGGCCGGCATCGACGTCGAGGCCCGCGACACCGACGCGTCCCTCGTCCCGTCGATCCTCGCCGACCCGCCGGACGCCGTCTTCGTCACCCTGCACGGAGGCGCCGGAGAGGACGGCGCGATCCGCTCCGTGCTGGAGCTGCTCAACGTGCCCTACGTCGGCGCCGACCCCGACGCGTGCCGGGTCGCCTTCGACAAGCCCACCGCCAAGGCCGTCGTCCGCTCCGTCGGCCTGCTCACCCCCGAGTCGGTCACGCTGCCCAAGGAGACCTTCCACGACCTCGGCGCGACCATGGTGCTCGGCCGCATCGTGGAGCAGCTCGGGCTGCCCCTGTTCGTCAAGCCCGCCCGCGGCGGCTCCGCGCTGGGCGCCTCCATCGTCCGCACCGCCGACGAGCTTCCCGCCGCGATGGTCGGCTGCTTCGCCTACGGTGACACGGCGCTCATCGAACGCTACGTGGAGGGTGTCGAGGTGGCGGTGTCGGTCGTCGACCTCGGCAACGGCCCCATCGCCCTGCCCGCCGTCGAGATCGTCCCCGACGAGGGGGTCTACGACTACGCCGCCCGCTACACGGCCGGACACACCGAGTTCTTCGCCCCGGCCCGCCTCTCCCCCGACGCGGCGGCCGCCTGCGCGCAGACCGCGGTCACCGCCCACACCGCGCTCGGGCTGCGCGACATCTCCCGCACCGACCTCATCGTCGACGCCTCCGACCGGCCCCACTTTCTGGAGGTCAACGTCGCCCCCGGCATGACCGAGACCAGCCTCCTCCCGATGGCGGCCGAGGCGGCCGGACAGGACCTCGGCGACCTGTGCCGCATCCTCCTCCACAACGCCGCCGCCCGCGCCCGCGCCTGACCCCTGTTTCGCCCGGCGTGCCTCGATTTGTTTCGCCCGGCGTGCCTCGATTGTTCGCCCGGTGTGCCTCGATCGGCCCGTCCGGATGTAAGTAGCCTTACGGTGTGCTGATCGATTCGACATATCCGAAGAGCTTCGCCAGCGACAACCACGCCGGTGTTCACCCGGCCGTCCTCGAAGCCATGACCGGAGCCAACCAGGGCGACGCCCCGGCCTACGGAGGCGACCGGTGGACCGCCGTCTTCGAGAGCCAGATCAGGGACACGTTCGGCGCCGAGGCGGAAGGCTTCGCCGTGCTGAACGGCGCCGGCGCCAACATGGTCGGACTGGCCCTCATGCTGGGCCGATACGACGCCATCATCTGTGCCGACACCGCCCACATAGCGACGCACGAGACCGGCGCGACCGAACGACTGCTCGGCGTCAAGCTCGACACCGTTCCCACGGAGGACGGCAAACTGCGGCCCCACGACATCACCGGCCGCCTGGGCGCACTGGGCAGCCACCACGAGTCGCAACCACGCGTCGTCTCCATCTCCCAGGTCACCGAACTCGGCACCTGCTACTCCCCCGACGAGATCGCCGCATTGGCCGCGACGGCCCACGACTCGGGCCTGCGCCTGCACGTGGACGGCGCCCGCCTGGCCAACGCCGCCGCGTACCTCTCATGTGATCTGCGCACGATCACCACGGACGTCGGGGTCGACGTCTTCAGCTTCGGCGGCACCAAGAACGGCGCCCTGGCGGCCGAGGCGGTGGTGGTGCTCGACACGTCGCTGGCCCACGGCGTTCCGTTCCTCCGCCGTCAATCCCTCCAGCTCGCCTCGAAGATGCGCTTCATCTCCGCGCAACTCTCGGCCCTCCTCGCCGACGACCTCTGGCGGCACAACGCCGCCCACGCCAACCAGATGGCCGACCGCCTGGCCGCCGGCGTGTCCGACATCCCGGGAGTCACCATCGCCTACCCGGTCCAGTCCAACGCCGTCTTCGCCGCCCTCCCCGCCAAGGCCGCCGCAGCGCTCCAGGAGCGCTACCTCTTCCACCACTGGGACGAGACCACCGGGGTCGTCCGCTGGATGACCGCTTTCGACACCACGCCAGAGCACATCGACGACTTCCTCGACGACCTCCGCAAGGCCGTTCCCTCCTGACCCTTCTCCCGGTTCACGTGCTCGTTTCACGTGCTCGTTTCACGTGAAACACTCGCCATCCACCGGACGCGCACTCACCTCGGCCTCGGCAGCACCTTTCATCCCCTCCCTCGCTATGCCTGCGCCATCGCGCCACTTGGCCTAACGTCGCTGCGGCCGTTCCACACTTCACCAATCGGTGGAGCCGCTCACACCGCCCGCCCGCTCACACCGCCGCTCCCACCGCCGCTCACACCGGTCATTCACGCCCCTCGCCCGCTCACGCCACCCGCTCACACCGCCGCTCACGCCGGTCGTTCATGCCGCCCGCTCGGTCACTCACACCGCCCGTTTGCTCCTCCCGTTCATGCCGCCCGCCCGCTCACGCCGGTCGTTCATGCCGCTCGTTCACGCCGGAGTTCAAGGCCCAGATCGTCGCTGCGCCAGTGCGGTGACCACCCGATCGGGCAGGTGGCCAAGGAGGTCGATGACCGAGATCGCGGTGCGGGGCTGACGCCGGGACCGGAAACGTTCACCGGATCGCGCGTCTCCCCGATGCCTGATGCCGAGCGTCACGGGCGGCCGGCGCCCTCCGGCTTCGCCTGCCCGTTCAGCCCGTTCGGGCAGAGCCGGGTGGCCCGGTGGCCAAGCGTCACGGTCGCATGATCAGAATGTCGTACGTGTCTCGCTTCGGGGATCCCCCAACACCTTTCGACCGTCGTAGAGCCCAGCGCGTGCGAGGCGACCAACCGCAAGGTCCTCGCCATCCGGGGACGATATGACACGCGTCGAGCGGGCACCACGCCCGCGCAATCCGTGCCCACGCTTCCTGGTGGCAGCACGTCGGATGCGCCGCGCCACGATCTCGTTCGCCACTCGCCCGCCGGCGTCAGAACGCCAGAGGACGGAAGCCGGCATCCAGGGCGGGGCAGTGGTTTCACGTGAAACAGGGAACGGTTTCACGTGAAACAGGTCAGCCTTCGGACTCGCGCATGGCGCGCACCGCGCCGGGGGCCATGGTGCCGATGATGCGCTCAAGGTCATCGATCGTCGCGAACTCGACGACGATGCGCCCCTTGCGTCGGCCGAGATCGACCTTGACCTTGGTCTCGAAGTGATCCGAGAGGCGGTCCGCCAGATGGGTGAGGCCGGGAGCTACGGGCTTGTTGGGCTGACGCTCACGGGGAGCCTTCTGGGCCGCCTTGGCGCTCCCGAGGGCGACGATCTCTTCGACCGCTCTGACGGAGAGGAGCTCGGCGACGACGCGGTTCGCCAGGTGAATCTGCTCCTCCGGACTGTCGAGGCTGAGGAGTGCGCGGGCGTGGCCGGCGCTGACGGTGCCCGCCGCAACGCGAAGTTGGACCTCGGGGGGGAGATTCAGCAGGCGCAAGGTGTTGGTGATGTGGGAGCGGGAGCGGCCGACCTTCTGGGCGAGTTGTTCGTGGGTGGCCTGGAAGTCGTCGAGCAACTGCTGGTATGCGGCTGCCTCCTCCAGGGCGTTGAGCTGCTCTCGCTGGAGGTTCTCGATGAGGGCGTCACGGAGGAGCTCGTTGTCGAGGGTGTTGCGGACGATCGCCGGAACGGGATCCAGCTCGGCAATCTGGCAGGCACGCCACCGGCGCTCCCCCATGATGAGCTCATATTGACCACCGCCGACAGACCGGACGACGATCGGTTGGAGCAGGCCGACCTCGCGGATGGACGCCGCCAGCTCGTGGAGGCGCTCCTCGTCGAAGACCTCACGTGGCTGGCGCGGGTTGGGCACGATGGCGCTGAGGGAGACCTCTTTGAAGTACGCTCCCGCAATCGGCTTGGGGCCGGTCTCTCCCGCACCGTTGGTGACAACCGCCGTCCCGTTGCCGTCAACGATGGGACCGGTCGGGATGAGCGCCCCGAGCCCCTTCCCCAATCCCCGCCGCTGCTGACTCACTGCGTCTCCTCATCCACCCCGGCTGATTCCGGTCACTCCAGGAGAGGTTACCGTCGCCAACGCGACCCGGCGCCTCCTCGCCACACGCGGTTGCGCCGGATTTACACCAACAAGACATATACGCGCCCGTCGGGGTCGCGACCGCACCCTGAACCCGCCCTCCACCGCCGTCCACAAGGCCCTCCGTCCTTTGCCGATCAGCGAACCAGCGTCGGCAGGCGGGGCGTTGTGGAAGCCTTTGTCGCATGTTTCCAGACGATGTGGCACGTGCGGTCTCCCGTTACCTGTCCGCGTCCGACCGGCTGGTGCCGGGGCGGGTCTGTGGTTTCTACGTGGTCGGTTCGGCCGCGCTGGGCGCCTGGCGGGCGGGTCGCAGCGATATCGACTTCGTCGCCACGGTCGATGGCGACCTCGCCGAGCACGGCATGCGCCGGCTGGCCCTGCTGCACAAGGTCGGCAACGTGCCGGCGGCCTGGCAGGCCCTGGTCCGTGCCCGGCCGACCATCCCGGGCACGCTGAACGGCGCCTTCGTCTCGGCCGGCGATCTGGGCAAGCCGGTCACCCGGATCCGTCCGCTCGCCTCGCACAGCGGGCCGTCCTTCGCGCGGGGACGAGGGTTCGACGTGAATCCGGTGGTGTGGAAGGTGCTGCTGGAACGGGGCATCACGGTGCGGGGACCCGCTCCGGACCAACTCGGCCTCGATTCAGAGCCGGAAAAGCTCAGGGAGTGGAATCTGCGGCAGTTGCACGAGCACTGGGCCGCATGGGCCGCCAAGGCGCTGTCGGGCAAGCCTCCGCGCAAGCCGCTGCTACCGGCTCACCGGGTGGCCCTGTCCAGCGTGCTGGCTACTCCCCGGCTCCACCACACGATCGTGACGGGTGAGGTGATCTCGAAGGAGGCCGCGGCGGAGTACGCGCTGGACACCTTCGAGGCACGCTGGCATCCGTTGATCCGTCACGCGCTGGCCCACCGTCTGGGGGTGCCGGCACCCGTCGGTGTCGACACGTCCATGACCGATCCACGCCGCATGCCGCGACTGGTGGGCGAGTTCATCCTCGACGTGATCGCGAGCGCGGACCAAACCCTTACCGGCAAACGCCCAGCCCCTGAACCACACCGGGATTGATGGTGCTCTGACCCAGCTCAGTGAACAAGGATGCCCGTCCGCCGGCACCGACGGACTGGACGCCTGCAAGGCAGGACCGCGGCGGGCGGATTGGGTAGGCCGCCCACAGCCGGCGATCAGCCGACGCATTCGATGAGGAGGAGTGCGACTGCCGGATAGCCGACGACGGGCGGAGGCTGGGAATCGCCCGGGACCACGACGGACGAACCGCCCATGGCCGGCGACCGTCGGCGTACGCGACAAGGAACGGCTGCGGCCGGCGCGCCGGCGGCACCACCGTCTGCCGCACGGCCGGCGCGTTGACGAGAGGGGGCCGGCTGGTGAGGGCCGGGGTCAGACGGCGGCGCGGTAGGCGATCTCGCGGGCTGCGTCCATGTACGCCATGGCCCCGCTGGAGCCCGGGTCGTACGTCATGACCGACTGCCCGTAGCTGGGGGCCTCCGAGAGGCGGACGCTGCGCGGGATCACCGTGTTGAGGACCGTGTCGCCGAAGTGGGCGCGGACCTCGTCGGCCACCTGTGAGGCCAGGCGGGTGCGGCCGTCGTACATGGTGAGGACGATCGTGGAGAGGCTGAGCGTGGGGTTCAGGTGGGCCTTGATCAGGTCGACGTTGCGCAGCAGTTGGCCCAGGCCCTCCAGCGCGTAGTACTCACACTGGATGGGGATCATGACCTCTTCGGCGGCCACCAGGGCGTTGACCGTCAGCAGGCCGAGCGACGGCGGGCAGTCGATGATGATGTAGTCGAAGTCGAGGCCGGAGTAGGCGTTGAGCGCGCGGCGGAGCCGAGCTTCGCGAGCCACGAGGGAGACGAGCTCGATCTCGGCGCCGGCGAGGTCGATGGTGGCGGGAGCGCAGTAGAGACCCGGCATGTCGGGCACCTGCTTGATGATGTCGGCCATGGGCAGGTCGTCGACGAGCACCTGGTACACGTCCGGCACGTCGCCACGGTGCTCGGTGGCCAGCGCCGTGGAGGCGTTGCCCTGGGGGTCAAGGTCCACGACGAGCACGCGTTGGCCGTTCATGGAGAGCGCGGCGGCAATGTTGACGGAGGTCGTGGTCTTGCCGACGCCCCCCTTCTGGTTGGCCACGGCGATCACCCTGCATTTGACCGGCCGCGGCCAGGCGCCCTCACGACCACCAGAGGTCTCCCCCGACTGGGTTGCGGATGTTTCACGTGAAACCACAGAGCTGAGCGCCTCTCGTACCAACGGTGAATCGCCGGGGTTCAGTGGGGTCTGGGTCACGATGGCCATCCTTTCAACCAGTGGTATGCCGGTGCCGGGAATTCGCTGTCGCGACACGCCCTTTTCGGGCCAGCCAACCCCTGTGGGACTCTCGGACGGAGGACTGTCCGGCCAGCCCAGGCCGCATGATGCGACTGGCATGACCGTCACCTCCTTCGCCGCCGCCTACCGACCTCCGGCGCGCGACCTGCTACCACCCGAACCAATGTTGCAGGCGGCTCGACCTTACCGCGCCCGACGGTCACAAGCTCAGCCGTCTTCACTCCTCTGGCGCGCAACTGGGGCCCGGCTTCGGCGAGCTCCTCGGCGGCGCGCTCCCCCTTCATGGCGATCAGCTCGCCGCCTTCGCGAAGGAGCGGCATGGCCCACTTCAGCAGCCGATCAAGTGGCGCGACGGCGCGGGCGCTGGCGACGTCGAACTCGCGCCTGCCCGCCAGCTCTTCCGCCCGGCCGCGCAACACCTCGACGTTCTCCAGCCTGAGCGCCTCGACGCACTCCTCCAGGAAGACGGTACGGCGAAGCAGCGGCTCAAGGAGCGTCACCGTGATGTCCGGCCGTACGATCGCCAGCACCAGGCCCGGGAGTCCGGCACCCGAGCCGATGTCGACCAGCCGCACCCCCTCGGGCACGGCCTCCGCGACGACCGCGCAGTTGAGCAGGTGGCGGTCCCAGATCCGCGGCACCTCGCGCGGCCCCAGCAGTCCCCGCACGACTCCGGGCCCCGCGAGGAGCTCGGCGAAGGAGTTCGCCCGCTCCCAGGCGCTGCCGGTGAAGACGTCCCGGGCGATGTCGGGCGGAGCAGGCAGCTCATCGCTCACTGGTTGGTGGCCCTTTCCTTGGCTGGTCGACGGCTCGGACACGGATGGTGTCCACCCCCAGGCTAGGCGTGGGATCACCGTGGAAGACTAACGGGCCGCTCAGAAGGCGACCGTGACACGCGCCCCGGGGCGCCGGCGGTCAGCCGTACACGATCGAAGGCGACATGCGAACGGCCGCCAGTCCACACAAAGGGGCTGACGGCCGCACAAAGAAGCGCAGAACAGGTCAGGCGGGAAGAACCACCACGTATCGCTGGGGCTCCTCGCCCTCGGACTCACTGCGGAGCCCGGCGGCCGCCACAGCGTCGTGGACGATCTTCCGCTCGAACGGGGTCATGGGCTGCAGCGACCTGGGCTCGCCCTTCTCCCGGACCTGGTTGGCGACCTCGGTGCCGAGCTTGGTGAGCTCGGCGCGCCGCCGCTCCCGGTAGCCGGCGACGTCGAGCATCAGCCGTGACCGCTCCCCCGTCTGCCTGTGGACGGCCAGGCGGGTGAGCTCCTGCAGGGCCTCGAGAACCTCGCCCGACGGCCCGACCAGCTCGTTGCCCCTGACGCCGACCACGGAGACGAGCGCCCGATCGCCCTCGACGTCCATGTCGATGTCGCCGTCGATGTCGGCGATATCGAGAAGGCCCTCGACGTAGTCGGCCGCGATCTCACCCTCCTGCTCGAGCGCGTTGAGATCAGGAGCCTTCTCCTGCTCGGCCTCGGTCATGGCCGGCCTCTCCTTCGTGTTCACGACTTCTTGCTGCCGGTGCGCTTGCTGCGGGACTGGCGGCTGGGCTGCTGCCTGATGATCTTAGGCTCCGGCGGCGCGGGAGGTGCTGCTTCCTCCGGGGGCGTCTTGCGGAGCTTGGCCAGCATGCCGGGCTTGGGCTGCACCGGGATCGCGTTGCCCTTGGCGTCGAACTCGGGCATCGGGTTGCGGCTGTAGAACCAGTGCTGCTGCGCCAGCGTCCAGACGTTGGTGGTGACCCAGTAGAGGATCAGGCCGAGGGGGAAGTTCAGGCTGAAGAAGGCGAACAGCGGCGAGATGTACATCAGGATCTTCTGCTGCTGCGCCATGGGGTTGTCCGGCATCTGGGCCATGGAGCGCGTGACGCTCTGCCGGACGGTGAGGAACGTGGTCAGCGAGCTGATCGCCACGAAGATGGCGAGCACGATCTTCGTCTGCACGACCGTCGCGTCGAAGCCCTCGATGTCGGCCGCCGACATGAAGAAGTTGGCCGGGAGGGGTGCGCCGAAGATGTGCGCGGACCGCGCGCTGTTGACCAGTTCCTGGCTCATGCCGTAGACCGGGCGGCCGTCGGCCATCGCCCGTAGCACGGTGAACATCGAGATGAAGATCGGGAACTGGGCCACGATGGGCAGGCAGCCACCGAGAGGGTTGGCGCCCGCACCTTGGTACAGCGCCATGACCTCTTGGTTCATGCGCTGCTTGTCGTTCTTGTAACGCTTGCGCAGCTCAGCGACCTTGGGGGCGAGCTCCTGCATCTTCCGCGACGAGCGCATCTGCTTGAGGAACAGGGGGAAGATGAGGATCCGCATGAACACGGTCAGCGTGATGATGGTCAGCGCCCATGTCAGCCCGCTGTCCGGGTTGAGGAATGTGCTGTATCCAGCATGGATCCAGATGATGACTTGGGCTACGGCTTCATAGAGCCAGCTCAGCCAGGACAGCTCCACCGAGCTATCTCCCTTGCAATTCGTGGGACCGAACCGGGCGTGGGGGCACCGGGTCTATACCTCCGGGATGGAATGGGTGGCACCGCCCGATGCGCCGGACAGTCAGCCATGTGCCGCGCAATGCTCCGTGTACGGCGATCGCCTCCAGCCCATAGGCGCTGCACGACGGATGGAAACGGCAGCGTGGACCGAGCATCGGGCTGATGAAGGCCCGGTAGAACCGGATCGGAATGATCAGTGCCCGAGCGGCGAGGCTCGGCGGCATCCCTTGCGGCTGCTCCGTCATCTTTGTCCATCCATCGAGGACTCGCGCCGCCTGAGCAAACGATCCAACGCGAGATCGAGCTCGGCGGCAAGCTGCTCGTATCGCGCGGACGCGGCCGGTGGGTTGGCGCGTACCACCAGCAGGCTACCTCGCGGCAGCCGGTCAAGACGGTCTCGCATCAGGTGTCGAAGCCGCCGCTTGACCTTGTTACGGACCACGGCACCGCCGACTGCCCGGCTGACCACGAAACCGATGAGAGGTGTTTCATCCCCAGAAACGGTGAGGTGTATCACCACAGCGGGGCGACCAACGCGTTTACCGCGCTTGATCGCCGCTTCGAACTCTTTCCCGCGCCGCATGCGGGATTGCCGGGGTAGCACCGTATACGCCTAATGCCCGCCGGCGGACTTCACCGGCGGGCGACCTATCGGGCGCAGGGCGATCAGGCCGACAGCTTCTCGCGGCCCTTACGGCGACGAGCGGCCAGGATGGCGCGACCGGCCCGGGTGCGCATCCGCAGCCGGAAGCCGTGGGTCTTCGCGCGGCGACGGTTGTTCGGCTGGAAAGTACGCTTGCTCACGGGTGGGCTCCAGGCTTGATGATGCGCCCAGGGGCGCTTAACACACATGGCCGGCCTGCCAGGAAAGCGAGGGCACGCGAAATAGCCGTCGCGTGAGCATGCCGACCGTCGTACGTTACGGGTGAAACGCCTCCGAGGTCAAACCAGCGGCGGTCGCCGAGCGGTTATCCACTAATCCACAGGCGAGTTTTCCACCGCCCCGGTGGCGTCCACAGTGTGTGCGTCCGGCTGCCACTAGGCTGTGGACAACGTCTTGAACACAGCTGTGCACATAGATACTGTCGGCCCTTCTGGGGCCCGTTTGAAGGCTGTGGACATCCTGTGGATCTCCTGTGGAGGTCCTGGGCATACAGCCGGGCTGCCACGCTGTGGACGGACGGGGACGATCGACGGGTGGCGACAGCCCGCTGTGGATAACAGATCGCGGGGGGCCGCGAGAGGAAGGAGGGGAGCCGCACCATGAACGGTGTCGACCTTGGCACGGTATGGGCGAGGGCCCTGGGCAACTTCCTCAACGAGAACGTCCCGGTACAACAGCGCACCTGGCTCTCCATGGTCCGTCCGATCGCCCTGGCCGACGACACGATCGTGCTGGGCGTCCCCAACGACTTCCTCAAGGACCTCATCGAGGGCAAACTGCGCCCGCTCGTCGCCCACGCGCTGTCCCAGGAGCTCGGCAAGGCCATGCGGCTGGCCGTGATGATCGACACGACCGCCCCGGAGCAGCCCGCGCCCGACCTTCATCAACAGCCTGTGGGTCAGGGTTATCCCCAGAGCCCGGAGCCGCAGCCACGTTTTGCACAGCCCCCATCAGCCCAGCACTACCAGGCTTCCGAGCCTCCGCAGTTCTATTCTCCACAGCCGGAGCCACAGCAGTCGTCCACCGAATATCCACAGCCCTCGTTCACTTTTGAACAGCCCCAGACGTACACACCGCCTGTGGAGAAAGCGCCGGAGCCGGCGCCGAACCGGTGGGAGGCGAAGAGCAACAAACCGAGCGAACCCGCCCGCCTCAATCAGAAGTACACCTTCGAGACATTCGTCATCGGCGCCAGCAACCGGTTCGCGCACGCGGCGGCCGTGGCGGTGGCCGAATCCCCCGCGAAGGCGTACAACCCGCTGTTCATCTACGGCGACTCGGGCCTGGGCAAGACACACCTGCTCCACGCGATCGGCCACTACGCGCAGAGCCTCTACGACGGTGCGCGGGTGAGATACGTGAGCTCCGAGGAGTTCACCAACGACTTCATCAACAGCATCCGCGACCACAAGGCCGACGGGTTCCGCGGTCGTTACCGCGCGATCGACATCCTGCTCGTGGACGACATCCAGTTCCTGGAGGGCAAGGAGCAGACGCAGGAGGAGTTCTTCCACACCTTCAACACGCTCCACAACGCCAACAAGCAGATCGTGATCTCCAGCGACCGTGCGCCCAAGCAGCTGATCACCCTGGAGGACCGGCTGCGCAACCGGTTCGAGTGGGGTCTGATCACCGACGTCCAGCCGCCCGAGCTGGAGACCCGCATCGCGATCCTCCGGAAGAAGGCCATCCAGGAGGGCCTGGCCGCGCCGCCCGAGGTGCTCGAGTACATCGCCAGCCGCATCTCCACCAACATCCGCGAGCTCGAGGGCGCCCTGATCAGGGTCACCGCGTTCGCCAGCCTCAACCGGCAGGGTGTGGATCTCCAGCTGGCCGAGGTCGTGCTGAAGGACCTGATCACCTCGGAGTCGGGCGCCGAGATCACGATCGCCACGATCATGGCCAAGACCTCCGAATACTTCGGCATCAGCATCGACGACCTCTGCGGCAGCTCGCGCAGCAGGGCACTGGTCAACGCCAGGCAGATCGCGATGTACCTCGCGCGGGAGCTGACCGAGCTGTCGCTGCCGAAGATCGGCCAGCAGTTCGGCGGCCGCGACCACACCACCGTCATGCACGCCGAGCGCAAGATCCGCTCGCTCATCGCGGAGCGCAGGTCGATGTACAACCAGGTCAACGAGCTGACAATGCGTATCAAACAGACATCGCGTGGGGCCTGAACTTTATGCACACCCTGTGGATAACACTGTGGATCAGGGGAAACGTCCGTAGACGGCCGCAGAGCGCCCCACATTGGCCCGAAAAATCCCGCGCCAGGCCTGGGGATAAATCTGGGGACATCCTGAGGAGAACCTGGGGACGACCGGTGGACGACCTGGGGACAGCCTGTGCATAGTCTTCTGGGCGGCCGCGGAGAGGCCGTTTACCCCGTGGATAACCGGTGGAAACCCGGTGGATAACCAGTGGACGAAGACCCCATGATCTGGGGACAGCCTGTGGGCAACGAGTCGTCATCCCCAGGCCGCGAAGTTACCCCCAGGCGTCACCCACACCCCCGGTGGATGAAAACAGGGCCACTGACCAGCGGAAACGCGGGTTGTCCACAGTATCCACCGCCCCTAGTGTGATGACCACTTATCTCTCTTACTAAGAAACTCAAGACCCATAGAGGGGTTCTCCCGGAACTCAGGTGCGGGAGAGGCAACACTTGAATCAACGACGAACCCAGGAGGCTGATGACCGTGATGTTCCGAATCGAGCGAGACGTCCTCGCTGAGGCGGTGGCATGGACGGCACGCAGCCTCCCCGCACGCCCGTCCGTGCCCGTCCTCGCCGGCATGCGCCTGGAAGTCACCGACGAGCAGCGGCTGAAGCTGTCGGGATTCGACTACGAGGTCTCGGCCGAGGTCACGCTCGAACTCCACACCGGGGAGCCCGGCGTCGTCCTCGTCTCCGGCAAGCTGCTGGCCGAGATCACCCGCGCGCTTCCCGCACAGCCTGTGGACTTCCTCCTTGAAGGCTCCAAGGCGGTCGTCACCTGTGGCAGCGCCCGGTTCACACTGCTGACCATGCCTGTGGAGGACTACCCGTCACTGCCGGCCATGCCCCCGGCCGCCGGACGGGTGGGCAGCGACGTCTTCGCCTCCGCCGTCGGCCAGGTGGCCGTCGCCGCCGGCCGCGACGACACGCTGCCCATGCTCACCGGCGTGCGGATGGAGATCGAAGGCGAGACCGTGACCCTCGCCGCGACCGACCGCTACCGCCTGGCCGTACGCGAGCTGAAGTGGCAGCCCGACCAGGCCGACCTCGCCGCGATCGCGATGATCCCGGGCAAGACGCTCGCCGACACGGCCAAGGCGCTCGGCGCCACCGGCGCGGAGGTGGAGATCGCGCTCAGCTCCGCGGGCGGCACCGGCGAGGGGATGATCGGCTTCTCCAGCGCCGGGCGGCGCACCACCACGCGGCTGCTGGACCCCGAGTTCCCCAAGTACCGCTCGCTGCTGCCCACGGAGTTCTCAGCGCGCGCCGACTTGTCCACAGGCCCGTTCGTCGAGGCGGTCAAGCGCGTGGCCCTGGTCGCCGAGCGCAACACTCCCGTACGCCTGGCGTTCAGGGGCGGTGAGGTCGTCCTCGAAGCGGGCAGCGGCGACGAGGCCCAGGCCGTCGAGGTGCTGCCGGTCGACTACGAGGGCGAGGAGATGAACATCGCCTTCAACCACCAGTTCCTACTCGAAGGGCTGGGGGCGATCGACTCCGACGTCGCGCGCCTGCAGATGACCACGTCCACGAAGCCCGCCATCCTCACCGGGGGCAAGCCTGTGGACGGCGACGGCGCGCCCGACTACCGTTACCTGATCATGCCGATCCGCCTGTCAGGCTGAAGCTGACATCGGGGATGATGGAAGTCTGACTAGGGGGTAGGTCACATGCAGATCGGCATGGTCGGGCTCGGCAAAATGGGCGCCAACATGGCCGAACGGCTGCGCCGCGGCGGTCATGACGTGGTCGGCTACGACCACAATGCCGAGGTCAGCGACGTCGCCAGTCTGAAGGAGCTGGTCGAGCGGCTCGAGGCGCCGCGCACCGTCTGGGTCATGATCCCCGCGGGCAAACCGACCCAGCAGGTGATCGACGAGCTGGGCCGGCTGCTCGGCGAGGGCGACCTGGTCGTCGACGGCGGCAACTCCCACTACGTGGACGACCAGAAACACGCCGCCGAGCTGGCGGAGAAGGGCGTCCGGTTCGTCGACTGCGGCGTCAGCGGCGGCGTCTGGGGCCTGGAGAACGGCTACGCGCTCATGTGCGGTGGTGAGCAGGCCGACATCGACCGCATGATGCCGATCTTCGAGACGCTCAAGCCCGAGGGCGAGGACGGTTTCGTCCACGCGGGCGACGTCGGCGCCGGTCACTTCGCCAAGATGGTCCACAACGGCATCGAGTACGGCATGATGCAGGCCTTCGCCGAGGGCTGGGAGCTGCTCGAGGCCTCCGACATCGTCAAGAACGTCAAGGGCTCCTTCAGCAGCTGGCGCACCGGCACCGTGATCCGCTCCTGGCTGCTCGACCTGCTGGTCCGGGCGCTCGATGACGACGAGCACCTCGACGAGCTGCGCGGTTACGCCGAAGACTCGGGCGAGGGCCGGTGGACCGTCCAGGCGGCCGTGGATCACGCCGTGCCGCTCCCGGTGATCACCGCCGCGCTCTTCGCCAGGTTCGCCTCACGCCAGGAGGACCCGCCCGCGATGAAGGTGGTCGCGGCGCTGCGCAACCAGTTCGGCGGCCACCCGATCGCCTCGGCCGAGGGCTCCACGGGCAAGGGAGCCGACGCGCCCGGCGCCGACGTGCTACCTCCGCGCGAAGCCTCCTGACTGACGCCGTGACGTTTTCCACAGGCGGCAAGCCGGTGGCCCCAGTGACGCGCGTGGCCCACTAACCTTCGTGGGGTGCATGTCGCCCACCTCTCGCTGACCGACTTCCGGTCCTACGCGTCCGTGGAGCTCGGCCTGGAGCCGGGCGTCACGGCGTTCGTGGGGCCCAACGGGCAGGGAAAGACCAACCTGGTCGAGGCCCTGGGCTACGTGGCGACGCACTCCAGCCACCGGGTCGCCACCGACGCGCCGCTCGTGCGGCAGGGCGCGAGCCGGGCGATCGTGCGCTGCGCCGTCCACAGGGACGATCGGCGGGCGCTGATCGAGCTGGAGATCAATCCCGGCCGGGCCAACCGCGCACGGCTCAACCGCTCCCCCGTGTCCCGGCCGCGTGACGTCATCGGCCTGCTGCGCACCGTCCTGTTCGCCCCGGAGGATCTGGCGCTGGTCAAGGGCGATCCGGCGGAGCGGCGGCGGTTCCTCGACGACTTGCTGGTGGCCAGGGCGCCCCGGTTCGCCGGGGTGCGGGCCGACTACGACCGCGTGCTGAAGCAGCGGAGCGCGTTGCTGCGTACGGCCGCGCAGGCCCGCAGAGGCGCCAGGAGCGCCCGGCGGGCCGAGGGTGACTCCGGGTTCGCGGCGGCGGGCGCCGGCGACGTGCTGAGCACGCTGGAGGTGTGGGACGCCCACCTCGCCAGGCACGGGGCCGAGCTTCTCCAGGCCCGGCTCGACCTCGTCGAGGAGCTGCGCCCGCTGGTGGCCGGAGCCTACGCCGGGCTGGCCCCCACGAGCGCCCCCGCGACCCTGGCCTATCGCAGCACGTTGTCCACAGGTGGGGACGGCGCGGAGGACGAAGACGCCGGTGAGCGGGGATCTCCCGATGCACAGACGTTATCCACAGACTTGGGGAAAACCCTTGAGGAACGGCTGCGCGAGCGCCTGCTGGAGGTACGCCCGGCGGAGCTGGAGCGGGGGGTCACCCTCGTCGGCCCGCATCGCGACGACCTGATCCTCGGCATCGGCGAGCTGCCCGCCCGCGGCTACGCCAGCCACGGCGAGTCGTGGTCGTTCGCGCTCGCGCTGCGCCTGGCCGCCTACGACCTGCTGCGCGCCGACGGGGGCGATCCGGTGCTGATCCTCGACGACGTCTTCGCCGAGCTCGACAGCCAGCGCAGGCGCCGCCTCGCCGAGATCGTCGCGCCCGCCGAGCAGGTGCTGATCACCGCCGCCGTGGCGGACGACGTGCCGCGTGAGCTGATCGGGGCCCGATTCGACGTCGCGGAGGGGAGCGTGACGCGTGTCCGCTGACGACAATCCCACGGCCAGGGGCGCCGCCATGGCCAGGGAGAAGCTCGCCCAGGCCAAGGCCGATGCCGCCAAGCGCGGCCAGCTCCCCCGCCGTGAGCCTCGGCGCAAGGCGGCCGGCGCCCGGAGAGACGCCGGCGATCCACAGCTTTTCGGACGCGCGATCATGGACTTGCTGGCCGACCGCGGCTGGGAGCGGTCGGCGGCGGTCGGCGGGGTGTTCGGCCGCTGGACCGACATCGTGGGGCCCGACCTGGCCGCGCACACCAAGCCCGAGTCGTTCGACGACGGCGAGGTGCTGATCGTCGCCGACTCCACGGCATGGGCGACACAGGTGCGCCTGCTCGCGCGCACCCTGGTACGCCGGCTCAACGAGGAGCTGGGTGACGGCACCGTGACGAAGGTCAAGGTCAGAGGCCCCCTCAACGCGCCCCGCCCGGCCGGAGGGCTCAGAGTCACCGGCAGCAAGGGCCCCGGCGACACGTACGGCTGAGCCGTTCACTCCGGAAACCGATCAGAGAGCCGCAGACGCGATGACCCCCGGTCCCGTGTGGGGGGGCTCCAAACGGGCGGAAAACGAGCTAGAGGCCGTCACAGGCGCGTTCAATGCCACCTTGGGCGTCCGGAGCCGGTAGAATGAAAGCGGATTCCGGACACGTCCGCTTGCGTGTCACCCCCGGCGCGCATGCGACGCGCCGACTCCCCCGGGTGGCGAGCGCAACGGGGCACTCACGACGGTGACGGGCACGGCAGGGGCAGCTCAGCTTGGCATGTGACGCCTCCCCCGCCGCGTGTCCGCGGCAGGAGGATTTGGCACTTGTCCTACGACGCTAGCTCAATCACCGTACTCGAAGGGCTTGAGGCGGTTCGCAAGCGCCCGGGTATGTATATCGGTTCAACCGGCGAGCGCGGTCTGCACCACCTTGTCTACGAGATCGTGGACAACGCTGTGGACGAGGCCCTGGCCGGTCACGCCGACCGCATCGACGTCACGCTCATGGCCGACAACGGCGTGCGCGTCACGGACAACGGCCGTGGCATACCGACCGGGATCCACCCGGTCGAGAAGCGGTCGGCGGTCGAGGTCGTGCTGACCACGCTCCACGCGGGCGGCAAGTTCGACAGCAAGTCCTACGCGGTCTCCGGCGGCCTGCACGGCGTCGGCTCCGCCGTGGTCAACGCGCTGTCTTCCGCCATGGACGTGGAGGTCAAGCAGAACGGCCACTACTGGCGGCAGCGCTTCGAGCGCAGCAAGCCGACCGCGCCGCTGGCCCAGGGCGAGGAGACCGGCGAGACCGGCACCATGATCACGTTCTGGCCCGATCCCGACATCTTCGAGACCACCACGTGGAACTTCGAGACGCTCTCGCGCCGGTTCCAGGAGATGGCCTTCCTCAACAAGGGCCTCACGATCACGCTGACGGACGAGCGGCCCGACCACATCAACGGCGAGCCGGTCAGGGTCGAATACCACTACGAGGGCGGTCTGTCCGACTTCGTCAAGCACCTCAACTCCAAGAAGGAGCAGGCGCACGCCTCGGTCATCGACTTCGAGGAGCACGGCGACGGCGCCTCGGTCGAGATCGCCATGCAGTGGAACAACTCCTACTCCGAGTCGGTCTACACCTTCGCCAACACGATCAACACGGCCGAGGGCGGCACCCACGAGGAGGGCTTCCGCGCGGCGCTGACGTCGATCGTCAACCGCTACGCGCGCGAGCAGAAGTTCCTCAAGGAGGGCAAGGACGAAAACCTCTCCGGTGAGGACGTCCGCGAGGGCCTGACCGCGATCGTCTCGATCAAGCTGGCCGACCCTCAGTTCGAGGGCCAGACCAAGACCAAGCTGGGCAACACCGAGGCCAAGTCGTTCGTCCAGAAGGCGTGCAACGACCACCTGCGCGCGTGGTTCGAGCGCAACCCCGGTGAGGCCAAGGACATCATCAACAAGTCGCTGCAGGCCGCCAGGGCCCGCCTCGCGGCTCGTCAGGCTCGTGACCTGACGCGGCGCAAGTCGCTGCTCGAGTCGGGCAGCGGTCTGCCGGGCAAGCTGGCCGACTGCCAGTGGAACGACCCCGACAAGTGTGAGCTGTTCATCGTCGAGGGCAACTCGGCCGGCGGCTCGGCCAAGGGCGGCCGCGACTCGCGTTTCCAGGCGATCCTGCCGATCCGCGGCAAGATCCTCAACGTGGAGAAGGCCAGGGTCGACAAGGTCCTGCAGAATGCCGAGGTCCAGTCGCTGATCACGGCGATGGGCACCGGCGTGCACGACGAGTTCGACATCAGCAAGCTGCGTTACAGCAAGCTGATCCTGATGGCCGACGCCGACGTCGACGGCCAGCACATCACCACGCTGCTGCTGACGCTGCTGTTCAGGTTCATGCGGCCGCTGATCGAGGGCGGGCACGTCTACCTGTCGCAGCCGCCGCTCTACAAGATCAAGTGGGACCGTAAGGGCGACGACGCCTCCTACGCCTACTCCGACCGTGAGCGCGACGCGATCATCCAGGAAGGCATCGCCAGGGGCAAGCGCGATCCTCGTGGGCACGACGGTGTCCAGCGCTTCAAGGGTCTCGGCGAGATGAACGCCAACCAACTGTGGGAAACCACCATGAACCCCGCGAGCCGCATCCTGCTGCAGGCGACACTCGACGACGCCGCCCAGGCAGACGAGATGTTCAGCGTGCTCATGGGTGAGGACGTCGAGGCACGCAGGGCCTTCATCATCCGCAATGCGCGAGATGTCCGTTTCCTGGACGTGTAGCGACAGCCGTACACCAGAAAAGGATCTTTACACGTGACGGAAGTGAACACTCCGCCTCCACCTCCGGCTGACCGCGTCGAACCGGTCGACATCCAGACCGAGATGCAGCGCAGCTACATGGACTACGCGATGTCGGTCATCGTGTCGCGTGCGCTGCCCGATGTGCGTGACGGTCTCAAGCCGGTGCACCGCCGCGTGCTCTACGCGATGTACGACGGCGGCTACCGCCCCGACCGCGGCTACTTCAAGTGCTCGCGCGTCGTCGGTGACGTCATGGGTTCCTACCACCCCCATGGCGACACCTCGATCTACGACACTCTGGTACGACTCGCGCAGACCTGGTCGCTGCGCCACCCGCTGGTCGACGGGCAGGGCAACTTCGGCTCTCCGGGCAACGACGCGCCCGCGGCGATGCGCTACACCGAGTGCAAGCTCGCGCCCATCGCCATGGAGATGCTGCGCGACATCGACAAGGACACCGTCGACTTCCAGCCCAACTACGACGGGCGCTCCCAGGAGCCGGTCGTCCTGCCGGCCCGCTTCCCCAACCTGCTGGTCAACGGCGCGGGCGGCATCGCGGTCGGCATGGCCACCAACATCCCGCCGCACAACCTGCGCGAGGTGGCCGAGGCCGTCAAGTGGGCGCTGGAGCACCCGGAGGCCTCCGACGAGGAGCTGCTCGAGGCGGCCATCGCCCGGGTGAAGGGCCCCGACTTCCCGACCCACGGGCTGATCGTCGGCCGCCGAGGCATCGAGGACGCCTACCGCACCGGCCGCGGCTCGATCACCATGCGGGCCGTCGTCGAGGTCGAGGAGGACAACAAGGGCCGCCACGCCCTCGTCGTCACCGAGCTCCCCTACCAGGTCAACCCGGACAACCTCGCCCTCAAGATCGCCGAGCTGGTCAAGCAGGGCAAGGTGTCCGGCATCGCCGACGTGCGTGAGGAGTCGTCCTCCCGCGTCGGGCAGCGCCTGGTGATCGTGCTCAAGCGCGACGCCGTCGCCAAGGTCGTGCTCAACAACCTCTACAAGCACACCCAGCTCCAGGACACCTTCGGCGCCAACATGCTGGCCCTGGTCGACGGGGTGCCGCGCACGCTGCGGCTCGACCAGTTCATCACGCACTACGTGGCCCACCAGATCGAGGTCATCGTCCGCCGGACGCGCTACCTCCTGCGCAAGGCCGAGGAGCGCGCCCACATCCTGCGCGCGCTGCTCAAGGCGCTCGACCGGCTCGACGAGGTCATCGCCCTGATCCGTTCGTCGGAGTCGGCCGCGGCCGCCCAGCAGGGCCTGATGAGCCTGCTGGAGATCGACGAGATCCAGGCGCAGGCCATCCTCGACATGCAGCTGCGCAAGCTCGCCGCCCTGGAGCGGCAGGCGATCCAGGACGAGTACGACCACCTGATGACGCAGATCGCCGACTACCTCGACATCCTGGGCTCCGAGCCCCGGCAGCGGCAGATCGTCGGCGACGAGCTCGCCGAGATCGTGGCCCGCTACGGCGAGGACCGGCGCACCGAGATCATCGCCTACGACGGCGACATGTCGATCGAGGACCTCATCGCCGAGGAAGACATCGTCGTCACCATCACCCGCGGCGGCTATGCCAAGCGCACCCGCACCGACCTCTACCGGGCGCAGAAGCGCGGCGGCAAGGGCGTGCGCGGAGCGCAGCTGCGCCAGGACGACATCGTCGACCACTTCTTCGTCACCTCGACCCACCACTGGCTGCTGTTCTTCACGAACAAGGGCCGGGTCTACCGGGTCAAGGCGTACGAACTGCCCGACTCGGGCCGCGACGCGCGGGGCATGCACCTGGCCAACCTGCTGGCCATGCAGCCCGACGAGACCGTCATGGAGGTCCTCGACCTGCGTGACTACGACGTCGCCCCCTACCTCGTGCTGGCGACCCGCAGCGGCCTGGTCAAGAAGACCCGCCTGTCCGAGTACGACTCCCCCAGGTCCGGCGGCCTGATCGCGATCAACCTGCGCGACGACGACGAGGTCATCGGCGCCCGCCTGGTCTCCGAGGAGGACGACCTGCTGCTCGTCTCCAAGGGCGCGCAGTCGATCCGCTTCACCGCCTCCGACGAGGCGCTGCGGCCGATGGGCCGGGCGACGAGCGGCGTCATCGGCATGCGATTCCTCGAGGGTGACGAACTTCTCGCCATGAATAGGATCGCAGACGGACAAGATGTGCTTATCGCCACCAAGGCCGGGTACGCGAAACGAACACCGGTTGAGCAGTATCCGGTTCAAGGTCGTGGTGGTAAGGGCGTGCTGACTGCGAAAATCGTGAGCTCCCGTGGCAAGCTGGTCGGAGCCGTCATGGTCAACCCGGAGGATGAGGTCTTCGCGATCACATCCGCTGGCGGGGTGATCCGGACGAGTGCCGGCGAGATCAAGCAGTCCGGCCGCCAGACCATGGGAGTGCGATTGATGAATCTCGCCGAAGGCGACAGCGTGGTAGCCCTCGCCCGAAACGCCGAGTCGATGGAGGCTGCGGTGGACAACGAGGAAGACGGGGGAGGAGAGTAAGTCATGAGCGCCCAGGGTGGCAGCCCGAGCCCCAGCGCCAGGATCAAGGCGGTTGCTCGGGACAACGGCCAGCCCAAGAAACCCAGCGAACCCGAGAGTTTCGACCAGCGCCCCGAGGACAACAACGCCACGGCGGTGCACAAGGTGCCGGCCACTCAGCCGGCGCCGGTCGCGCCCCCGAGCGACGGGCAGGGCAACGAGGCGGGCCGCGGCCGTCCGTCGCTCACCTCGGAGGCCCCTCCTCCCCTCGTCGAGCTCCCACGGAAGAAGTCTTCCAACTCGGGAGCCCGCCTGCCCCGCAAAGCGCACCTGGTGCTGCGCCGCATCGAACCATGGTCGGCCATGAAGTTCAGTTTCGTGGTGTCGATCGTGTGCTTCGTGGTGCTCTTCGTGGCGGTGGCCGTCCTGTACGGCGTGCTGTCCGCTCTGGGCGTGTTCGACTCGCTCGTCGACCTGGTCAACCAGCTCGGCCAGGGTGAGCAGGGCCAGAATTCCATTCCCATCGATATCGCCTCCTGGTTCGAGCCGGTCCGCATCCTCGGCTACACGGCGCTCATCGGCGCCGTCAACGTCGTGCTGATCACCGCGCTGGCCACCCTGGGGGCGGTCATCTACAACGTCGCCTCCGATCTGGTGGGCGGCGTCGAGGTGACCTTCAGCGAGGCCGAGTAGGTCGCGGTTGTTCGCGGTTGTTCGCGCCGCACTCCCATGGTGGGTGCGGCGCGAACAACACGCCGGAGGCGGTAAGCTTTTCCTCGTTCCACCAACCGATTCGCGTCCACCGGCGGGGATGCGATACGGTCTGTGTGCGCGGGGCTATAGCTCAGACGGTTAGAGCGCTTCCCTGATAAGGAAGAGGTCCCAGGTTCAAGTCCTGGTAGCCCCACCCAGATGATCAGCCATAAAGAGTCGCTTTCGAACTAGGAAGCGGCTCTTTTTCGCATTGTGGGAGAAATTTGGGAGATGACCTTGGCGGCTCTCCCTTCCCGCCATTTCGCCGGCTCGTTATCGAGCAGCGGGATCGCCGAGAGGACACGGGGTTCCAAGCTGCCCGCAGTGTTCAGCGCCAGGCCCTGATCTCCTCGGCCAGCCCCTTGAGGGACTCGACCGGGTGTTCGGCCTCCGTCGGCGTGAGGTCGGTGGACCCGGACTGCCGCCGAGCCGGTGACGGCGTCTACCACGCCACCGCCGCCGTCGCATTGATGCGCAACCTGGTCATGACACGGCAAACGGGCCGTTCTGCTGTACGTGTCCACCCGATTGGCGCCGCCCGAGCCTGGCAAGCCAGGATAGCCCGCATGCCTACCGTGCCCGAAGATCACGTTGAGCCCGCACATCCGTCCCGGGCCAACGACTATGACAGTCTCGCCGAGGCGTACGCGGCCGAAAACGAGGCCGGCATCATGAACGCCTATTACGAGCGGCCCGCCATCCTGGCCCTTGCCGGGGAGGTGACCGGCCGGCGGATCCTCGACGCCGGCTGCGGCTCGGGCCCGCTGTTCGCGGCGCTGCGCGACCGGGGT
Organism: Nonomuraea sp. NPDC048916; assembly: GCF_040649575.1. NCBI lineage: Bacteria > Bacillati > Actinomycetota > Actinomycetes > Streptosporangiales > Streptosporangiaceae > Nonomuraea > Nonomuraea sp. NPDC048916. Next base: position 42,122 of record NZ_JBEZFS010000007.1, on the reverse strand, counting down.
GCCGTCGTGGCCGGCATCGACAACAGCACCGGAATGCTGGAGCTGGCCCGGCGGCGGCTCGGTGACGATGCGGACCTACAGGTAGCCGACCTGCGTGATCCGCTGCCGTTCCCCGACGGTGCGTTCGACGATGTCATGGCGTCCCTGGTGCTGCACTACCTCGAAGACTGGGGGCCGACGCTATCCGAACTGCGGCGCGTGCTAACGACCGGCGGCAGGCTGATCGTGTCCGTCGACCATCCCCTTATGATCCACGCCATGCACCGCCTGGCCGGGCGCAAGACCAGCTATTTCGCCACCAACAATTGGACCGAAGAATGGACCATGGGCGGCCAGACCGCCCCGATGAGCTTCTGGCACCGACCGCTGCACGCGATGACCGACGCCTTCACCGCGGCAGGCTTCCGCCTGGCCGTCATCAGCGAGCCACAGCCCGTGCCGGCCGCCCGCGAGCTGTTCCCCGACGAATTCCGCATCCTCGCCACCAGCCCAAGCTTCCTGTTCTTCGTTCTCAATGCCGACTAACCGGCATTGGGGCTAACCACCAAGCCGCACCTGGTGGTCGAGCAGGGACAGAAGCCGATGTCCCTGCTCGTCACCGCGGGCCAGCGGCACGACAGTCCCCAGTTCCAGCCGGTCCTGGACGGCATCTGAGTACCCCGAACCGGACCGGGCCGACCACGCACCCGACCGGACAAGGTCCGCGCGAACAGGGCGTACGGGTCTCGGGCGAACCGCGCCTGCCTGCGCCGACGCGGCATACGGTGCACGATTCCGGGCCCTAGCATTAACGCGTAGACAGGTAGACAGCCTCAAGTTCGGACAGAGCTGGGGAGTCGGACCTCCGTGCTCTTTCAGCTGGCGTGGAGGATCCGAAAGCGATCGGGTTCCGCCGGATCTCGACCAACGACTTGGATCGGCGTCCAAGCCCATTGCCAAACGCTGATGCCTGGCGTGCGGGAGAACTGGATCCGCCCGCGGGTGCCTTCGACTGCAACGCGCGGCCAGGATTCGGCAATGCGCGCCCGGTCCGCGCCGTGAGAACGCAGTACATCGGCGAGGACGGCGACCGTGTCGTAGCCCTCGAAGGCGACGAAGGAGGGCGCTTCGCCTAGCCGCTCGCGGAGGGCCGTCTCGACTTGTGCACCGAGTGGGCTGAGGCGCTCGGGCAGGTAGCGCAAGAACGGGATCGCGGCGCCGTCGTCGCCCAGCAACCTCGCCCATTCGGCGAATTCCGGTTGCCCCGCCGGAGCGCCAATCATGATCTCAGCGAGGCGCTGGTCGCGGCGAACAGACTTGACGATCGACACTGCCGGCTCCGGGTGGCCGACCAGAAGCAGGAGGGCTGTCGCGCGATTGTCGACGAGCTCGTCGCACACGGCCGTGGGGGCGAGCGCGCGCATGTCGAGTTCGATGACGGAGCCGCCGCGTGGAGCGAGATAGTCCCGCAGAATGCGGGCCCCAGACGCCCAGTAGACACTCGACTCTGCTGCTACGGCGATTCGACTGTGGCCCGCGCTGAGGAGGAAGTCCGCGTAGATCTGCCAGCCGTGGGACTGCGCCGGGGCGAGGCGCGCGACCCATTCCGTTGGCTGTTCGGTGAGCGCGTCGAGAACCGCTGACGAGCAAAGGAACGGCAGGCCGAGGGCGTCGGCCCTGGCGGCAGCGGTGCGAGCGACGACGCTGTGATACTCCCCCGCCAAGGCAGCCACGCCCAGGCGAGCCAATTCATCTACGGCCGCCGCGGCCCTCTGCGGATCAGCCGCGGTGTCTCGAACCACCAGCTCGAGTGGTCTTCCGACGATCCCGCCGGCGTCATTGACTTCGCGAACGGCCAGCTCGAGTCCAGCGAGCAGGTGTTGGCCTGCCTCGACCCAGCCAGGCCGAGTCAGCGGAACGAGAGCGCCGATCCGGACGGATGATCCGTCAGTGCGCTCCGCTCCCGGTGGCGATGGTGGCGTATTCATGCGTTGGCGTCTCCCGTGTGATGATTCGGTGGCAGTTTGCCCGGAACGCAGAGTATTGCCCACCGGCAGCAACGGCTCCTGTGCGACGCCGAGCGCGTCGGGCCGTATCTCACGCTCATGGGCGGACGCATGTACGAGCAAGCAGAACATCCGCTGGTGCGTGGCCGTCATCGAGGCGCTCGACCAGCGATCGCAAGGGCGGCGACAGAGCATGCCGCTCGGGGATCCTTCGGCCGACCACGCGACCGGCCGGCCGCTCGGCCCACGCCACGAACGCCCCTCGCATGCTTAGCACCAAGGAACGCACCCGGTTGACCTCAACTCGGCTTGAGGTTGCATGGTATGGCCATGGAGAACTTCGAGATCGGCGTCCTCCTGCCCGGGGTCGCCGTCCAGCGTCGGGACGGCATCGACCTGCGGCAGGCCGCCCGGCATGCCGAAGACGCCGGGCTGGACGGCGTGTGGCATGGCGACCACCTGGCCGTCGGCGGGCCCACGCTGGACGCGCTGATCGCCCTGGCCACCGCCGCCGCGGCCACCAGCCGGATCAGGATCGGCACCAGCGTGTTCATCCCCGCGATCCGGTCCGTCGCCTGGGCCGCCAAACAGGTCGCGACCCTGCAGTACGTGTCCGGTGACCGCCTCGTGCTGGGGGTCGGTTCGGGTGGCGGGCCCGGGCAGTGGGCCGCCGCCGGAGTGCCCTACGGCGAGCGCGGCAGCCGCACCGACACCGCCCTGGAACTGCTTCCCCGGCTGCTGGCGGGCGAGGAGACCCGGCTGCGGGACGAGCCTGGGGAGCCGACCGTCGAGCTGGCGCCCGCCGTGGCGATGCCGGCGGTGTGGGTCGGCAACGCCTCCGACGCGGCGATCCGACGGGCCGCGCGGCTGGGCGACGGCTGGTTCCCGTCCCTGATCTCGCCCGGCGAGGTCGACAAGGGTGGGCGGCGGCTCGCCGAGTTGGCCGCCGGACACGGCCGGCCCGCTCCGGTCATCGCGATCGGAGGCGCCGGCGCCCTGGGGACCGGGCCGGGCGTCCCGTCCCGGGAGGAGATCGCATCGGGCATCGGGGGCGCCTATGGCCGTCCGCTGGAGGAGGTCATCGAGATCCCGCTCACCGGCCATCCGAGGGAGGCCGCCGAGAGGCTGGCTGTCTACCGTGACGCCGGGGCGAGGCACGCGATCATCGGGATCTCGGGTGGTGATTGGCGGGCTCAGGTCGACCTGCTGGCGGAAGTCCGGAGCCTGCTGCGCCGGCCGCACTGAGCACGGACGTCGGTGACAGGAGAACGGGATCGCCATCGAGGCTTCGGACCGCGTCGATGGCCTGCGAGGGATCCAGGTCCGTCGTCGGTGAGTTCTTCGGCCCAGGCTTGTTGTCGGTGGGCCGGACTACCGTGGGTGGGCACAGGAGCCCGGCGTCCGTTAGGGGAGACCATGACCACACTCGAGAACCGGCCGAACACCGCACTCCTCGTCGTCGACGTGCAGAACGGTGTCGTCAAGGGGGCTCACCGGCGCGACTCGGTCGTCGCGAACGTCGGCAGCCTTGTCGAGACGGCGCGGCGGGAAGGGGTTCCCGTCGTCTGGGTTCAGCACTCTGACGAGCATTTCGTGAGGGGGAGCGACGACTGGCAGATCGTCCCCGAGCTGACTCCGGGCGACGCCGAGCCGCTCGTCGAGAAGAACTACGGCGACTCCTTCGAGGACACCGAGCTTGAGACCGTACTGGCGGGCCTCGGAGTCGGGCGGCTCGTCGTGGCCGGCGCACAGACCGATGGGTGCATCCGTTCGACGCTCCACGGCGCGTTCGTCAGGGGGTACGACGCGACCCTCGTCAGCGACGCCCACACGACGGAGGACCTGACGGCATGGGGGGCGCCACCGCCGGACAAGGTCATCGCCCACACGAACCTGTACTGGGCCGACCAGACGGCGCCGGGGCGGACGGCCGGGACGGTCGAGACCAAGGATGTCGCCTTCGGCGCGACGTCCTGAAGCCTGAGCGACGCGTACGCGGACACCGTTCGCGTTCACACCGTCCAACGGCTGGGTCAGGGCGACCCAGAACGGGCGTTACTTCGCGCGCGACATCCCCGACCCTGATTCCATCAGCGGTTTCCGCGTCCACGCGTTCCGGTAGCCGGGCATCCTGAGCGGTCCGGCTTCGACGTGGGGCGCCAGTCACCCGCTGATCGCGTGGTTCGTGGGCGAGCGCCGCCGAGGAGGCAAAAACAGCGTCAACGCGCCGTACTGACTTCGCGTCTCGCCCGGTGCGCACGGTAAGCGGCGGTGCGGTGGGAAATCTGGTCGGCAGTGTCGTGTGGCGAGGGACCGGGCGGGGGCTTTCCGATGGGCAGTCTGTTGACCGCTTTCGCCGCCGTGCTGCTGCTGGCCGTGCTCGTATCCAGCCTCGCCCACCTGGCCGCGCTGCTGGTGTTCGGCGCCCTCATCACGCCGGCCCTGCTGAGCTCGGTCGGCTGGCATGGATGGCTGTTCGCGATCCTGGCGCTGGTGCTGGCCAGGCCGCTGGCGATCTGGATCTCCTTCCTCGGCGCCGGGCTGCCCGTGACAGAACAGGCGGCCATCGCGTGGTTCGGCCCCAAGGGGTTCGCCTCCGTGGTCTACAGCCTGATCGTGCTCTCCGCGGGCGTCCTCATCTCGGAGGAGGTCTTCCACCTGGTCGCGGTCACCATCGTGCTGTCGATCCTGCTGCACTCGTCCACCGACCTCGTGGTGGCCCGCCGGTTCGAGGACGAGCCCCGTGGCATGTCGTGATATGGCGCCTTATCGTGGCCGCTCGCCTCCGCGTTCCGGCGGTTAGGATCAGCGGCATGTCCGATCCGCAGCCCGTCACCCTTCCCAACGGTCAAGTTCTCAGCTGCGACACATGCGGAAACCAGCTTTTCGAGCCGCGCCGGTGGAAGTTGCAGACCACCGGGATGACCTTCATGAATCTCGACTGGGCCAACCGCGACGCCACCTGCTTCGTCTGCGTCTCGTGCCGCCGCATCCACTGGTTTCACCTCTGACGACATCGCCTGCCGCTCCGGTCGCGGGTCGAGTGTGAGCCGCGCGATGTCGGCGTGGGGCGGTAGCGCGTCAACACGGCTGCCGGCGCCAGGACCGCCGACCGCGACCAAACCCGCACGTCTAGGTATGGTCCAGTCGGCGCTCCAGGAACAGCACGTCGCGCCAGCGGTCATGGTGGCGGGCGATGCGCTCGCGGGTGCCGACGACGCGAAAGCCGAGCGCCTGGTGCAGGGTGAGGCTGGCGGTGTTCTCGGGGAAGATGCCGGTCTGGATGGTCCAGACGCCGGCGTCCTCACTGGCGGCGACGAAGGCTGACAGCAGGGCGCGGCCGATGCCGTGGGCCTGGCAGCCGGGATGGACATAGACGCTGTGCTCGACGACTCCGGCGTAGACCGGACGGGAGGAGACCGGCGAGGCGGCGATCCAGCCGGCGACGTCACCCGACCCGGTGTCGACGGCGACGTAACGCAGATGGGGCAGCTTGCCCGCGGTGAAGCCCTCCCAGCTCGGAGCCAGGGTCTCGAAGCTCGCGTCTCCCGTGTCCAGGCCCGCCTGGTAGATGGCCAGCACCTGAGTGGCATCGGCCTCGCGCATCGGGCGGATCTCCAGGCCGGGGCCGATGGCGGGCTTGGCCGCCCGGATGACGGCCGAGTGCACGCCGTCGCCGTGATCGCCGGTGAGGCGGATCGTGATGCCGACGAAGCCGGCCTGCCGGAGGAGGCTCCGGTACTCCTCGACGGCCAGAGAGCCGGCGACGCAGCCCACCCGCCGTTCGGCCGCGGCTCGCCGCGCCGGATCGGTCGGGCCGTCGGTGACCACGTCGCTGACGCCGAGGCGGCCTCCCGGGCGCAGGACCCGGAAGGCCTCGGCCAGGACGCCGGGCTGGTCGTCGGAGAGGTTGATCACGCAGTTGGAGATGACGGCGTCGACGGCGTGGTCGGGCAGCGGGATGGACGCGATGTCGCCGTGCAGGAACTCGACGTTGGTAGCCCCGGCCCGGGCGGCGTTGGCGCGGGCGAGTTCGAGCATGTCGGTGCTGGCGTCCAGCCCGTACGCCCTGCCGTGCGGGCCGACCCTGCGGGCCGACAGCAGGACGTCGATGCCGCCGCCGGAGCCGAGGTCGAGCACGGTCTCCCCGTCGCGCAGCTCGGCGACGGCCACCGGGTCGCCGCATCCGAGGCTGGCGCGCACGGCCCCCTCGGGCAGGCCGCCGACGTCGTCGTAGCCGGCGGCGCCGAAGCGGCCCTGGTCGAACTCGTTCGCGTCGCAGTCGAGGATCACCCTGCCGAGCATCGCGGCCCGGGCCAGACCGGAGTAGCGCTGGACGACCTCGTCATGAGCCATCGCGGGTCTCCTTCAGTCGCATGCCGGGCTCGCCGGCACGGGGTTGCCCATCACCACGTCGGCGGCGGTGGGGAAGCAGCTCACACAGTTTTCGTTGATCCGGTAGAGGCTGGAGGTGCCCTGCCTCTCGACCAGGACGAACCGTACGTCCGCGAGGATCTTCAGGTGGTGGGAGACGGTCGACTGGCCGACTCCCGACGCGGTCACGATCTCGCCGACGGTCATCGGCGCACGCCGCCGGGCCAGCAGCGACACGATCTGGATCCGCGTCGCGTCGGCCAGCGCCCTGAACCAGCTCGCGTACTCCTCCGCCTCGGCGCGCTCCAGAGGCTTCACGTTCTCATTCATCGTTAATCGACGATAGTCGATTGATGGTGATCTGTGAAGCCTCGCCCGTCAGGCGGCTGGACGCACGGCTTTGATGTAGTACATCAACGGCTTCACCCTGCCTTCGTCCTTGACCTGGAAGCCGGCGGCGGGGACCAACTCGGCGAGCAACTCCGGCATGCTCGGCCGCATGGCTGGCCCGACCAGGACGCTCATGAGGTGGGCGGCGAGGCGGTTGGCCGGCGGGTGGAACTCGGCGATCAGCAGCCTGCCTCCCGGCCGCAGCACCCGGAACATCTCCTGGACCGCGAGAGCGCGGGCGGAGGAGGGCATGTGGTGCACGGCGAGAGTCGACACCAGGACATCGAACGAGGCGTCGGGAAAGGGCAGATCCTGCCCTTCGCCCACCTGGTACGAGCAGTTGCGAGGTGCGTGCCTGCCCGCGTGGCCGACCATCGACGCCGACGGATCGACCCCCGTCACCTGCCCTGCGGGGCCCGTGACAGGTGCGAGCAGGTGGGTCAGGTAGCCGGTGCCGCAGCCGACGTCCAGGATCTTCTCCCCCGGCCGGATCTCCGTGAGAGCCGCCAGGCCGGCGAAGACCCGGCGGCGCCGCCCGATGAAGCCGATCTCGGCCAGGACCTCGTAGGCGCGCGGGTGGTTGATGACCCCGCCTCCGTCGCCGTGCTTCGCATGGTCGTGCAGGGATCGACCGATACCCATGGTGTTCTCCTTTTTCCGCACAGGTTGTTTACTTATGAATGGTCAGTTCATCAGTACGGGGTGGTCAACAGGCAGATTCGCCAGGCCGTGCCGTACGGGACAGGAGGGGGGAAGGTGTTCGGAACCCGGGGAGGGGAGAGCTCGGATCGGCGGGTGCGGCGAACCCGCCGGATCATCCGCCAGGCGTTGGTGGAGCTGATCCTGAGCAAGGGGTACGAGGCGGTGACCGTGACCGACATCATCAACCGCGCGGACGTCGGCCGCTCGACGTTCTACGCGCATTTCACGGACAAGCAGGAGGTGCTCTTCAGCAGCCTCGACGAGCTCTCCGAGCTCCTGCGAATCGCGCCCGAGTCACGCTCGGAGACCCTGTTCGCCTTCAGCCTGCCGGTGTTCGAGCACCTCCAGGAGCAGCGGCGGCTGGCGCGGGCGCTGCTCGGCCGTCGCGGAGGCACCGCCATCGGCGCGCGTGGAGAGCAGATCATGGCCGACATCGTCCGGGACGAACTGCTGGCCGCACTGCCCGAGGGCTGCGCTCCGCCGGTTTCGCTCGACCTGATGGTGACCTGCGTCACGGGCGCCTTCATGGCCCTGCTGCGCAGGTGGGCCGATGGCGAGCTGGTGGCCACGCCCGCCGAGATGGACGCGGCGTTCCGCGCCGTGGTGATGCCCGGTCTGGACGGAGTGTTCACCGCCGCCCGGGAAGGCGCCGCCCGGGAAGGCGCCGCCCGGGGAGGCGCGGCCCGGGAATGCACGGCTAGGGAAGGCGCGGTCCGGGAGGACGCGGTCCGGGGAGGCGGGGCAGGAGCGTGATCTACGGTGTCCGGAGCTCCGGCTCGCCCCAGGACTCGACGATGACCTCGTCGCCGAGGGCGAGCTTGCCGGGCCGTACGACGGAGAGTTTCACGCCGAACGCGACCCCGCCGCCGGCGGTGCGGCGATAGGTGGCCAGCGTGCGGATGGGCTCCGGCCCCGCCTTGCCGCCGCTTTCCTGGTCGACCATGGTGACGGCGCATCGGATGGCGAGCTTGGCGTAACCGAGCCCGGTGTCGCCGACACGCAGCCGCCGGACCATGTCCTCCCGGTGCGGTCGCGTCCACCCGTCGATCACGATGTTGGGACGGAAGCGGGCCATCGGCAGCGCCGCGCCGCGGGTGGCGAGCCGCTGGTTGAGCAGGGCGAGGGTGGCCGCGGAGACGAGGTGCACCGAGCCGCTGTCGGCGTAGCCGGACGTGCCCGGTATCCAGCCGCCGGTCACGCGATCGTGCTCGGGCGGCACCCGCACCAGCCTGCTCGGCACGCCCAGCACGCCGGACAGCCACTCGGCCGCGGCCCGCCCCTGGTCGATCCCCTTGTACGGGTTGCCGAACATCAGCACATCGCGCCGGGCGCCACGCACGTCCACCTCGACGGTCAGCGCCCCGGCGCCCGGTGCCCGGAGCACGAGCCGATCGCCGTCCGCGTCGATCGTGGGGCGGATGGTGGCGAGCCGCGGATCGCGTCGCTGGCTGCGGAACACGCCGTCCTCGCCGACCACCATGAAGCTGCGGTCGTGCGCGAGGCCCGCCGCCGTCACGAGTGTCTCGGTCACCGAGATGCCGGCGCATCCCTTGACGGGATAGGAGATCAGGTCGGTGACGACGGCCGTCGCTCCACCTGGCAGGTCGGGGTGCATGGCTTGCACATTAGAGACCGAACCGGCGCCGGAACCAGGAACCGAGGCGGTATCTGACGCGAACTCGTCAGGTTCGAACCCTTCGTGAACGCCCCTTCACGGGACTGGGGTGACATCGCCGACCAGCTCGACCTGGACGTCGACACCGACGGCTGGGACCCCCGCGACTGAGCACCACGTGACGGGACGCCCGGCGGAGAACACCTCGCCGAGCGTTCCGTCTCGCGCTTCCTGATCTCGTCCGTGAACCGCGTGGACCGCCCGTATCGGAGAGGCGTCACGCCCGCGTGAGCCGCGTGGACGGTCCGTGGTGGAGAGGCGTCACGCCGGGGCGGGCTCGGTGAGCGGGGCGAAGAGCGCGCCCAGCCTGTTGACCGCCTCGGGGACGATCCAGTAGTAGACCCAGGTGCCGCGCCGCTCGCTGTCGATCAACCCGGCCGTACGCAGGACCTTGAGGTGGTGGGAGATCGTGGGGGCCGTCAGGTCGAAGGCGCCGGTCAGGTCGCACACGCAGGCCTCGCCGCCCGCGTGTGACCCGATCATCGACAGCAGGCGCAGCCGCACCGGGTCGGCGACGGCCTTGAGCATGACCGCGAGCTCGGTCGCGGCGATTTCCGACAGCGGCTCGCGAGCGATCGGCGCGCAGCACTGGATCGTGATGGCGGCCATGACGGCACCCCCTACTTCGAAACCTGTCTAAAACATACGCGATGGGGGCGCCGTGAGTTCCGTCGTCAGCCGCAGCAGCCGCCGCCATCAGCGGAGGCGCCGACGGTGGACAGGGGAAGGGGCGAGGAGAGCAGCCCGCCGCCGACGCCGGTGGCCAGGCCGACGCGCTGTTCCTGGGCCTCGGCCAGGTTGGAGGAGCAGACCCCGGTCTCGGGCAGGTCGAGCCGCACGTCGCGGGCCGCCTCCCAGTCGCCGGCGAGCGCGGCGACGACCGAGCGGGCCTGCTCGTAGCCGGTGGCCAGCAGGAAGGTGGGTGCGCGGCCGTAGCTCTTGACGCCGATCGCGTAGTAGCCGGGCTCGGGGTGGGCCAGCTCGTCCACTCCGTGCGGCGGGACGGTGCCGCAGGAGTGCTGGTTGGGGTCGATCAGTGGGGCCAGTCGCCTGGTGGAGCCGAGGATCGGGTCGAGGTCGAGCCGCAGCTCGGCGGTGATCGAGTGGTCGGGGCGGTAGCCGGTGGCCGCGACGATCCGGTCGGCGGTCACCGACCGCTCGACGCCGTTCGGATCGCGGCTCACCACGCGCACCTGCTCGCCGACCCTTTCGACGGCGTGGGCGAAGAAACCGGTCAGCAGCCGGACCCGGCCGGAGGTGACGAGCTGGTGCAGGCGGGTGCCGAGCGCGCCGCGCGCGGGCAGCGCGTCGGCGTCGCCACCGCCGTAGGCGCGGGTGGCCGACCCGGCCCTGATGGCCCAGGTGATCTCCGCCTGGTCGAGGCGGGCCAGGGCGATGATCGTGGTGGCGGCCGAGTGACCGGCGCCGACGACGAGCGTGTGCCTGCCCTCGTAGCTCGCGCGGGCGGCGCCCAGCACGTCGGGCAGCGCGTGGTCGACGAGCTCGGCGACGTCGCCCTCGCCGTGGGCGGGCAGGCCGCAGGCGCCCAGGAAGTTCGGCGTGGTCCAGGTGCCGGAGGCGTCGATGACCGCCCTGGCCCGCAGCTCCTCGCCGGTGTCGAGCCGGACCAGGAACGGCGCGTCCTCGCGCCCGGTGGTGCGCACCCGGTCGTAGCCGAGCCGGCTGATCGCGGTGACCTTGACGCCCGTGCGCAGCCGCTCGCCCATCAGCTTGGCCAGCGGGGCGAGGTAGCCGTCGACGAGCTCGGCGCCCGTGGGCAGCCATTCGGGATCGGGCGCCTGCCAGCCGCCGGCCTCCAGGAGGCGGCGGGCGGCGGCGTCGATGTCGTACTTCCACGGGCTGAAGACCCGGACGTGTCCCCACTGCGCGATCGACGCGCCCGCCCGGTCGCCGGCCTCCAGGACGACGAAGTCCAGTCCGCGCTCGGCCAGGTGGGCGGCGGCGGCCAGGCCGACCGGCCCGGCCCCGACCACCACGACCGGCAGTCCGGCGGGGGTCGCGAACCGCTCGATCTCGACGGTCGCGGGACCGCAGCATCCACTCATGATCGATCTTCTCCTCGGGTGTGTCGGCTCACCGGACATAGCGGCGTTGTTTCGAAGATTGTCTAAGCAGTAGCAGGATGCCCGATTGATTAGAGATTTGTCAAAGTAAGGTCGTCCGGCGTCGCCGGGTCAGGTGGCGGCGGTCACCCGACCGGCCCCGGCCAGCCGGTCGCGCCGCTCCAGACGCCTGACGGCCGCCGCCGACGCGAGGCCGCCGGCGGCCAGGAGCGCCCATGGCAGGCTCGGCCAGCCGGAGTGGCGGGACACGTCCACCAGGGCGCCGGCCACCAGGTTGCCGGCCAGGATGCCGAGACCGGACATGAGGTTGTACAGCCCGTAGTAGGTGCCGACCAGCCGGTCTCCCGCCATGTCGGCGATCAACGCCATCTCGAACGGGAAGGCCATCAGCGTGCCGAGCGTGAGCAGGACCGCGCACGCGACGAGGGGCGCCATGGCCCACGGCGCCGGCAGAGGCAGATGCGCCGCCAGTGCCATCGGCAGGAACGCCAGCCCCATGAGCCCCAGGCCGCGCGTGATCGCCTGGCCGCCGGTCCAGCGGGCGGCGCACCAGGCGGTCAGGCGTACCTGCCCGGCGATGCCGAGCAGCGCCGAGATCGCGTAGAGCGCCGTGACCCCCCAGTCGCCGCCGCCGACCCTCTGCACCTCCAGCGGAAGGCCGAGATACATCTGGTACGACAGCCCGTAGGAGGCGATCATCGCCGCCGCGAAGGAGACGAAGGCCCGGTCGCCGAACGCCTGCCGCCAGTCCCGCGACACGGACTGCCCGGCCGCGGCGCCGCGCCCGCCGGGCAGATACCTCCACTGGAGTACGGTCAGCGCCGCGAAGATCGACGCGGCGGACAGGCACACGACGGTGAAGCCGGTGCCCAGGAGGACCACGCCGATGACCGGGCCGAGCAGGATGCCGCTCTGGTAGAACGCGCTGAACACGGCGAACGCCGCCACCTTGCGCTCCCCGGCCTCACGGGCGAGGCAGGCGCGGGCCGCCGGGTTGAACAGCGCCCCGGCCAGGCCGGTCAGGACCGCGGCGAGGATGAGCATGGGCAACGAGGTCGTCAACCCGAACAGCGCGAAGCCGACCGTGCGCAGCGCGCACCCCGCCATGATCATCGGTTTGTACCCGAGCCGGTCCGACAGGGTGCCGCCGATCAGGAACATGCCCTGCTGGCTGAGGTTCCGCAGCCCCAGGACCAGCCCGATCGCCCAAGCCGCCAGGCCGGCGCCGGAGGCCAGATGCTGGGCGAGATACGGCATGAGCATGTAGAAGCCGAGGTTGATGCCGACCTGGTTGATCTGCAGCACCTGGATCGGCCGGTCGAAGGAGCGGAAGTCACGCAGCGTGCTCAGCACCGACCGCCCTCCAGCGGGTCGACCACGTTGACGCAGCGGGTCCAGCGGTGTGCCTCGCGCTCGGAGGGCGTCTCCAGCAGGTCGGGCTCGTCCTTGGGCACGGTGCCGAGCAGGGCGTTGGCCTGGCAGTAGTCGTCGTCGTAGATCGTGTTCCAGTATCTCCACGGTCCGTCGGGGAAGACGGCCACGATCTGCCGGTCGGCGGGGCCGGTGCGGGCCAGCCAGCCGGCCACGAGCGCGACCGCGCCGGTGCTCCATCCGCCGGAGACGTAGTGCCGGGCCGCCAGGGCGCGGCAGCTGTGCACCGCCTCACCCGCGTTGACCCAGTGCACCTCGTCGAAGGCGTCGTAGGCGACGTTGCGCGGGTAGATGCTGCTGCCGAGGCCGCGCATCAGCCGTGGCCGGGCCGGCTGGCCGAAGATGGTCGAGCCGACCGTGTCGACGCCCACCAGCTTGAGGTGCGGGAAGTGCTGGTAGAGCACCCTGGAGATGCCCGCGCTGTGCCCGCCGGTGCCGACCGAGCAGACCAGGACGTCGATCCGGGCGAGTTGGCCGAGGAGTTCGTGCGCCAGGCCGGCGTAGGCGCCGACGTTGTCGGGGTTGTGATACTGGTCGGGACAGTAGGCGTCGGGGAGCCGGCTCATCAGCTCCGCCACGCGTCTGCGGCGGGCCTCCTGCCAGCCGCCCACCGGGTGCGGCCGGGCCACCGTTTCGAGGTGAGCGCCGTAGGAGGCCAGCAGCCGGCACATGAGCGGCTCCATGCCGGGGTCGGTCACCAGGACCACCCGGTGGCCGAAGACGATGCCGGCCAGGGCCAGGCCGAGCCCGAGGGTGCCGCTGGTGGATTCGACGATCGTGCCGCCGGGCTTGAGCTCTCCCCGGGCGCGGGCCTGGCGGATCATGTGCAGGGCCGGGCGGTCCTTGATCCCGCCCGGGTTGAATCCCTCCAGCTTGGCCCAGAACCCCCGGCCTTCGAGGGCGCCGGGTTCGCGGATGTAGGTCAGTGGTGTGTTGCCGACAGTGAGGCCGAGTGACGGATATGCGGCGCATGCCGCCTGTGCCGCCGAGTCGCGCGGTGTCATTGGTGGAATCCCCGTGTGGTTACGCGGACCGGGATCCGGCCGCGTCGTGAATATGGTGGACGATGTGCCGCTCGCCGCTTTGGCGAAGGCGTGCATTTCGGCCTATATGCGCATCACGCGGGAAATTGGCGGAATTATAGGTAGCTTGTGTGGGGGATGCTGCTGTGCGCGAGCATTCAGCTGTACGGAAACAACGGAATGGGCCGACGGGGTGTCCAGCGTGCCCGGCAGATCCGGATCGGAGGTCGTCGAGGTGGTGAGGTCGGGCTCCGCCCCATGACGGTGCCCCGAGGGCAACTGGCCATGTGAGCACGGCTCGCCCTGCGCGTCCGTCCTGGACGACTCCGCCACCGTGTGCTGGACGTGCCCGGACTCGGAGATGATCAGAGCCGCGCATGCTCCGCCGTGCATCAACAGCGCGCCCGTCATCAGGCACAGGGCGATCAGCGCATTCCCCAGCGCCCGGACGGAGAAGGATCCGGCCGGACGTCGGAAACGCGCTGATCGGGTGGTGAACACGTCTCTGATGATGCCCGGCAGGAGGGCGGGAAGCGCGTCGCGAAATTAAAGAATCTCGCCAAGAAAAGACACACACACCTCTAAATCAACATATTTCCGTACGAAATAGCACTTTTCGTTATTTGTTGGATGGGGCCGGCTCGGACGCCACGCCCGGTGCCGACCGAATGCCCGGATCGGCAACCCCGCTGTGCCCACACTGAAAGCCCCCCGCGCGATGCCCGTCCGGCCCTGTGTCGCCGCCGATCCGTTGGGAGCTGAGATGACCTTGTCCAGGCGCGCGATGGTGGCCGGCACCGGCGCGATGCTCGCGCTGGGCGCCTCGGGCGGGCGAGCCGTCGCCGAGCCGGTCCGCCTCCCCGCCGCCGCCGATCCCGGCCTGCTGGCCTGTGACGAGGCCGTGTGGCGGGGCGTCGCACGGCAGTTCCGGGTGAGCGCGGAGTTCGTCAACCTGGAGAACGGCTACTACGGGATCATGCCCGAGCCGGTGCGCCGCGCCTACCACCGCAACGTCGACGAGCTGAACGAGGACAACTCCCACCTGCTGCGCACCACGTACAAGGCGCGGGCCGACCAGGTCAGGCAGCGCATCGCCACCCTGCTCGGCGTCACGACGGAGGAGATCGCCCTGACCCGCGGGGGGACCGAGGCCCTGCAGAACCTGATCGCCGGCTATCGCGGGCTGCGCCCCGGCGACGCGGTGATGTACGCCGACCTCGACTACCACAGCATGCAGTACGCGATGAACTGGCTGCCCGAGCGGCGCGGGGTGACGGTCGAGAAGTTCGTCATCCCCGAGCCGGCCACCCGGCAGGCCGTGCTGGACACCTACGAGCGAGCCCTGCGCGACCATCCGAAGGTCAGGCTGCTCCTGCTGTCGCACATGAACAACCGCACCGGCCTGGTCACGCCGGTCAAGGAGATCGTCGCGATGGCCCGCGGCCACGGGGTGGACGTCATCGTCGACGCCGCCCACTCCTGGGGGCACCTGGACTTCACCATCGCCGATCTGGACGCCGAGTTCGCCGGGTTCTCCCTGCACAAGTGGATGGGCGCCCCGTTGGGAGCCGGATTCCTCTACATCCGCAAGGACCGCCTGGCCGACATCGACCCCGTCTTCGCCGACGAGACGTACCCGGTCACCGACATCCGCTCCCGGGTCCACTCCGGCACCATGAACGTCGCCCCGATCCTCACCGTCCCCGCCGCCCTCGACTTCCACGACGCCCTGGGCGCCCGGGTCAAGCAGGCCCGCCTGCGCTACCTGCGGGACCGCTGGGTGCACCAGGTGCGCGACCTCCCCGGCCTGGAGATCCTCACCCCCGAGGACCCGTCCATGTACGGCACCATCACCGCGTTCCGGGTGAGCGGGCGCGCCAGCGAGGCCGACAACGTCGCAATCACCGACTACCTCATGAACCACTACCGCATCTTCACCGTCCGCCGTGGCGGCGTGACCAGGGGAGACTGTGTCCGGGTCACTCCCGCCCTGTTCACCTCGGCGGAGCAGGTGGACCGGCTCGTGGTGGCCTTGCGCGACGTCGCCGGCCGCACGTCGGCAACGTGGCCGCCCCTGACCCCGTGAATCCCTCCAGAGGGTGGTGAGGTGCCGCCCGAAGGGGTATGACGAATGGGCATAAACAGGACGACAATAGAAGAAGGGGATGGGTCGCCGTATTGAGGACCTGCTCCACCGTCGTCACCGGCCAGCGAATCGCGGTCCACGAAGGGAGACCGAGATGAAGGCAGCGATAGGAGACCGGTTGGTCGTCGAGGGCACCTACCACAACGAGCACCGCCGGATCGGCGTGATCACGGAGCTGCGTCACCCCGACGGCTCTCCGCCGTACATGGTGCACTGGATGGACACCGGCCACGAGACCCTGGTGTTCCCGGGGCCCGACGCCCACCTGATGACCAAGGAGGACAGGGATTCGACCCTTCCGGCCTGGTAAAACCGCATCGGCGTGGCGCCTGACCCGCGCCTCGTGAGGGAGGGCGGCGAGTCGCCGCCGGCGAGGCGCGGCGGTTTCGCACGCCTACTCGCACGCCTACTCGCACGCCCACCCGTCTGCCCGCCCGCTCCACGGCCGTGCCTGCCGTGTCGGCCGGCCGACCTTCGAGCCGGGCCGCGGTGACCCCGTCAGCGCGCGGCGACCGCCTCCGGACTGCCGGCGTACAGTTCCAGGTGCCGCCGGGCGCTGGCGGTCCAGGTGTGGCGGTCGGCCAGGCGCAGGCCGGCGGCGCGCAGCCGGGCGCGCAGGGCGTCGTCGTCGAGGACGGCCGAGAGGGCGCGGGCCAGCGCGTCGGAGTCACCGACGGGGGTCAGCAGGGCGTCGCGGTCGGGAACCAGCCACTCACGGAACACCGGTATGTCACTGGTGACCACGGGAAGGCCGGCTGCCATCGCCTCCAGGGCGGCCAGGCCGAACCCCTCCTTCACGGATGGGAACGCCAGCACGTCCGCGGCGGCGTACCACGCGGCCATCTCGTCCTCGGGAACGGTGCCGAGTTCGACGATGTCCCTGCCGAGGGTGAGGCCGAGGGTGTCCAGGCCGGCCAGGACCCTCTCCCGATAGGCACGGTGGTCCTGGAAGGAGTGGCCACCGAGCACGGCCAGCACGGGCGGCGGCGTACGTTTCCGGACGAGCCTGGACAGTGCGGCCACGAGCGTGTCGCTGCCCTTGCGCGGCTCGATGCCGCCGACGGACAGCAGCAGGGGGCGGTCGGACGCGCCGACGCTGGCCCGCAGCCGTGCCACGATCTCCGGGGCGGCCCGGTTGTAGCGGAGCGGATCCACGCCGTTGGGCACCACGGCGGCCCGGACTCCGTACTCTTCCAGCAGGATGCGTTCCCAGATCCTGGTCACCACGAGGACCTGGTCCGGTTCGAGGATGGCCTCGCGCTGGCAGTCCATCAGGATCTCGCTGTCGAAGTCGTCGACGTGGTGGACGGTGCGGATGACTCTGCTGGGAATCCCGGAGTTCCGCACCCGCGCCGCCGCACGCGCCGCGATGCAGTCCTGGGTGTGCAGGATGGGGTACGCGGGCGCGAGGTCGGCCAGGGCGATCTCCAGCGCGTCGATGTTCGCCGCCACCTTCTCCTCCAGCCCGCCGGTGGTGGTGGGCGCGAGGACGATGTGCGTCGGGGCGGCGACCGGCCGGAAGAATCCCTTGTCCGGGTTACCGAGGCCGATGATCAGGACGTCCTGGCCGAGGGCGTGCATGGCCTCGCCCAGCGCCAGCGTGTGGGCGACGCCGCCCCTTGGCCGGGTGCTGTAGGTGACCAGGGCGACCGGGGGTAGATGGGATTTTTCGGTCACTGGTGGAGCTCCGTCAGTTCGGGGCGACGGCTCGCGATCGCCGCCGCCGTGTACGCGGCGCGTGCCGCGGTCTCGGTCACCAGGCACCCGATCTGCTCCAGCGTCGCGCGTTGCCTGGCGTAGCCCTGGGGATCGGTGTCAGAGCCGAGGACGTAGGCGACGACCCTCGGACCGCCGTCCGCCATGATCTCCCGGAGGACCGGTACGAGCTGCCCCGCCGGATCCTCGTGTGACCCGTAGCCGAGCACGACATCGAGCAGCACCACCGCGACCTCGGGGTCGCGCGCCTCCTGGCGCATGATCTGGATCCGCGCGCTGGGATCGATCATCGGGTGTGGCCGGCCGACGGTGTATTCCTCCGCACCGAGGTCGAGCAGCACGTTCGCGCCGGGAGGAGCGGGCACCGTGTGGCCGGGCAGGAGCGGCTCGTTGGAGTAGACGTCGCCCAGCAGCTCATTGATGATCAGCTGGGCCTCGTAGCACAACGTGCCGCCGGAGTAGTAGCCGCGGACGGTGTGCCGCTCCGCGCCCAGGGCGCCGAGCTGCTCCACCACCTGCGCGCGCAGGCCCTCGGAGGTCGCAGGGGGTGTCGTGCCCGCCAGCCGCGCGGCGGTGAGCGCGCCGTCCTCCAGTGTCCGCGCCATCCGCACCCCGGACGGCCGGTCCATCTCGGAGAGGCCGAGGAACGTGGCCACCGCCGGGGTGGACGCGCACTGGTCGAGTACCCGGCGGGCGACCGCCTCGTTCGGGGGCTTGGAAACGAGAAGGATCACCTTGGTGTCGGGGTCCTCGTCGAGGGCGCGTACGGCCGCCATCGCCATCCGCCCGCCGATGTCCTCGGACAGGTCACGACCGCCGACGCCGATCACGTGCGAGACGCCGACGCCCCAACGGTCGAGCAGGGCCGACACCTCCTGCGCGCCGGTGCCCGCGGCGGCGACGACGCCGACCGGCCCCTGGCGCACCGCGTTGGCGAAACCCAGGCCGGTACCGGAGAGCACCGCGGTGCCCGCCCCGGGTCCCATCACCAGCAGGCCGAGTCCGGCCGCCCGCTCCTTGAGCTCCGCCTCCTCCTCCAGCGAGACGTTGTCGCTGAACAGCAGGACGTGCAGCCCCTCGGAGAGGGCGTGGTGGGCCTCCAGCGCCGCGTAGTCGCCCGGCACGGAGACGATCGCCACGGAGGCGTCGGGCATCCGCTGGAGAGCGGCGCTCACGGTACGGGGCGCGGCGGCGACGGCGCCGTCGCCGGGCTCGGCGCGGGCCTCCTCGAACGCGGCCTTGGCGCCGGCGTCGAGAGCGGTCTCCGCCGCGGCCTTGCCGTGCGCGCGCACGGCGAGCACGAGGTCGTTGGCCCCGACCGTGCCGATGGACTCCGCACCGAACCCCTCGGCGGCAAGACTCTCCCGCCCCGAAGGGGTGGCCATGACGGCGCCGGCCCAGGCGACGTCGTCGTGTTCGGCCATGACCGAGGTGGCGACGAGCAGGCGTAGTGAGTCGCAGTACGTGTCACGTACGACACGAACCTGGGCGACCTGGTTCTTGGTATTCATGCGACGCTCATTGCTTCTTCGCTCATTGCTTGTTCGGGGACGATGTGGGTGCCGACGCGGCTCTGTGGGTCCAGGGCCTCGAGCATGCGCTCCGCCGATGTGATGACGGTGGTGCCGCCGCTCGCCCGGACGAAGTCGATCGCCGCCCGGATCTTGGGCCCCATGCTTCCGGCAGGGAACTGGCCTTCCGCGAGATACCGCTCGGCCAGCCCGAGAGGCATCTCGTGGACGGCGCGGGCTTGTGGGGTCCCGTAGTCGACCATGACCGCGTCCACCCCCGTGACCAGGACCATCATCTCGGCCTTGAGGGACCCGGCGAGGCACGCGGCCGCCGAGTCCTTGTCGATCACGGCGTCCACGCCGTAGTAGTGGCCGCGGTCGTCACGGGATACGGCCACCCCGCCGCCGCCGGCGGCCAGCACGACCTTGCCGGCCGCGAGGAGGGTCTTGACCGCCGACAGCTCCAGCATCTCGGCGGGCCGGGGGGAGGGGACCATCCGCCGGAAACCGCGTCCGGAGTCCTCTCTCATCTCCCAGCCACGCTGCTCGGCCATGGCGGCGGCCTGTGCTTCGCCGAAGAAGGGACCGATGGGCTTGGTCGGCGCCTGGAAAGCCGGATCGTCCGGGTCGACGATCATGTGCGAGATGAGGGCGACGGCCGTGCCGGGTCCCTGGATCGTGTCGATCGCGCGGACCAGGACGCTGCCAAGCTGGCCTTGTGACATCGCGTTCAGTGAGTAAAGCGGTTGCGGCGGCACCAGATCCACGGCCCCCTCCTGCTGGATGGCCAGATGGCCGACCTGCGGGCCGTTGCCGTGGACGACGACCACCGCCCATCCCGCCTCGCATAGATTCGAGATCCCCGCCGCCATCTGAGCGGCGTTGCTCTCGATCTGCTCGGCGGTTCCAGCCTGATCCGCCAGGGTGAGGGCGTTACCGCCGACAGCCACCACCGCTACGTTGCTCACCGCTTGGTCGCCCCTACCTCAATATCCGATACTAGATGTAACGTTTAGTATAGTGAACTGTTTGGGAGGAAATATCAAATGCCCGAACCGGGAGGTGTGCGCGATCCGAAACCCGCACCCGACACCCGCCAGGTCGCGGCCGAGCTGGTCCGCACCTGGAACGCGGCCGCGGACCGGGCGTTCTCCGTGGCCGTCCACCAGCCGGACGTCTATCTCCGGACCACGCGACTGGTGGCCGCGGTGGTGCGGGAGCTCCGTGAGCGCGGGCGGGGCGCCGAGCCGCTCGTCGAGGCGTGGCGCGAGCATCGCGAGCTGGTCCGCCGGGTGGCCGACTCCAGCGACCTGCTGACCCTGGACGGCCTGGACGTCGATGAGGTCGCCGGCGCCGCGTTCACGATGCGTTACCGGGAGGTGCTCGAAGAGATCACCCTCGACGATCGACTGGCGGCCCTTGCGGAGGCCGCGCCGGACGCGGGATGGTTGGTGCTGGAAGAGTCCGGTTATCGCCCCGGTGATCCGTTCGTCCCATACCGGCGGCTGGAGGTCGAACCCGCCACCGGGCGCGCGCTACTCGTGACGACGCGGCCGAACGAGACGTTCACCGCATGTGTCCACACCGTCGAACGGGGACATATCGACCTGGAGACCGGTCGGCTCGCCTCCGGCGATCCCGGTGCGCCGGGAGACGACCTCCACGAGGTCGCCTCCAGTGAGGAGCGCGAGGCGCTGGTCGCCCGGGTCAAGGGCTCCGATGACGCGGCTCATGACGAGATCTCCGCCGAGAGCGGCCCCACCGGCTGACGGCGGCCGGCCCGAGGTGCCGGGCTCAGTTGCCACCTCGCCCCATATCCTTTCTATAGTAGTCAAAGAGTAGTTTCCTATAGTAAATGCACGACCTTTCATGGCGGTCTAGCGGAAGCAGCACCGACAAGGAGCCACATCATGACCGAGGGAACCGACAGCCACCGGCCACTCGACGCAGCCGAGCTTGCCGAGCTGATCGTCCGGCTACAGAGCCAGGGGCTGCGAACCGAGGTCTCGCTCGAGGCGCGAAAGGGCGGCGCCGGTCCCGCCGACGCGGGGATGCTGTGGATCGACGGGAGCCCGGCCACGGTTCCGACCACGGCCGACTACGTGCGGAACTCGCCGTACGCCCTGCGGCAGGAGGACAGCGGCTTCGGCATCTACCAGGGCTCGGTCCGGTTGGCGGACGCGTCGCTGGCGCCCCGGCCGAAGTACTACGACATGGAGACGGCTGACGGCGTTCCCTACTGGAAGATCGCCCTGATGCACCTTGACTCCATGGCCAGCACGGTGCTGCAGACCTGCGCCTACTGGGGCAACTCCGACCAGTGCACGTTCTGCGGCATCGGAGTCTCCCTCGACGCCGGTCGCACGATCGCCAAGAAGACGCCCGAGATGCTGGCGGAGGTCTCGGTGGCGGCCCGCGATCTGGACGGAGCCGTCGACGCCACGCTGACCACCGGGAGCACCGCCACCCCGGACCGCGGCGCCCTCTACGTGGGCAGGTGCGCCCAGGCCGTGAAGGAGGCGTCCGGGCTGCCGGTGCAGATCCAGTTCGAGCCCCCGTCTGACCTCGACGTCATCAACCGCGTCCGCGACATGGGCGCGGACTCGGTCGGTATCCATGTGGAGACCTTCGATCCCGAGGTCCTCGCGAGGGTGGCGCCTGGCAAGGCGCGCTGGGGCATCGAAGCGTACTTCTCCGCCTGGGAACGCGCGGTCCAGGTCTTCGGCGAGGGACAGGTGTCGACGTACGTCATCCTGGGGATGGGCGAGGACCCCAAGATCACGGTCGACATGTGCCGGCGGGCGGTCGACATGGGGGTCTACCCGTTCATCGTCCCGCTGCGTCCGGTCCCCGGCAGCCTCATGGAGTACGAACGACCCCCGTCCGCGGACTACGTCGAGAAGATCTATCGGCAGGTCGTCCCGCACATGCTGCGCCGCGGGCTCACCGCCACCGGCGTCATGGCCGGATGCGCGCGGTGTCAGGCGTGTTCGGGGATGGCCGCTCTCGAGCGTGCCGGTTCGGGTTCGACGAAGGGTGTGGTGCCCGATGGGCGCGTTTCTCTCCCGCTCCACTTCTGACCTGGCAACTTCTGACCTGGCAACGCCGCACCACATCTGCCGTTCGGTGGAGACGGCGGAAGAACTGGAGCAGCACGTCCGGATCAGGCGAACGGTCTTCGTGGAAGAACAGGGACTGTTCGAACACACCGATCAGGACGACTTCGATCGCGATCCCACCGTCCACCACGTGCTCGCGTACGTCGGCTCCGTGCCGGTCGGCACGGTCCGGTTGTACCGCCTCCCCTCGCCTGTCGCCGAGGAGCGGCTGTGGAAGGGGGACCGGCTGGCGGTCCTCCCGGAGTATCGGCACCTGTGGCTGGGCGGGCCGCTGGTCAGGTACGCGGTGGCGACCGCGGCGGCGGCGGGCGGCACGCGGATGACCGCCTTCGTGCAGCTCACCAACGTGACCTTCTTCCGGCGGCTCGGCTGGTCGAAGGTCGGCGGACCGGTCGCCTATGTCGGCGTGCCCCATCAGCGGATGAGCATCGACCTGACGTGATCACTTCGTATGTCGGGCAGGCCAGGCACGCCTCAGCGGCCCAGCCGGGTGACCGACTCCCGCTTGAGATCGAAGACGACCGCCGAGCCGGAGGCGTCGCGGAGGCGCACCTCACCGGTGTCGTCCAGGGTGCCGAGCCGTCGCGCGGTCAGCCCTCGCGCGGTGAAGGCCGCGGTGCACTCCTCGCTCTTCTCAGCCGGTGTCGTGAGCAGGAAGGCGAAACAGGGGAAGCAGGCCAGCCAGTCGGCGATCGGCACTCCGGCGGGCACGGGCAGGTCGTCCACGTCCACCTCGACGCCGAGCTTGTTCGCCTCCAGCAGCATGGCCAGCGAGCCGATCATGCCGGCCATGCTGACGTCCTTGGCGGCCACCGCCGCGCCCGACTCCGCCACCTCGGCCAGGAGGCGGACGTCGCCGGCCAGAAGCTCGCCCCGCTCCGCGAACGACGGGAAGAACAGGAAGTCCTCCCGCATGCGTCCGTCGAGGCAGCAGGCGAGTATCAACTCCTGGCCGGGGGCGGCGTGCGTCGCCGACAGCACCTTCTCCGCGGCGCCGAGGCCGAACGCCGACAGGCTCGGCGGGCCGTCGGTCTCGGTGAGGTGCCCACCCACCACGGGCACCTGATACAGCTCGCCGGCCCACTTCAGGCCCTCCAGGATCCGCCTGGTGACATCACGCGGGCCGACGATCGTGTCGACGATCGCGAGCGGCCGGGCACCCATGGCGGCCAGGTCGTTGACGTTCGCCAGAATGGCCGCCACACCCGCGCCGTAGGGATCCTGCGCGACGAAGGAGGGCAGCATCGCCTCGCCGCCGACGATCAGATTGCGCCCCCGATCGTGCACGACGGCTCCGTCGTCTCCAGGACCGGACCACCAGTCGCCGCCCCCGAACACGTCGGCGACCACCTCGATGGCGTTCTTGGCCGCGACAGCCGGAAGGCTCCGCACCCGGTGTGCCAGTTCTTGGAGGTCGAGGTCGTTGATCGGCAAGGCGAGTTCTCTTCCACGTGGTGGGTGCCGGTGGATGTACCAGGCGCTGAAAGCGTCATTCTAGTGAGGAAGCTTTTCCCGTGACAGGACACCCCGTTCGCCACCGTACAGCCGTCCACGGCCTGACCTCGCGGACCGCCGACTTCCTTGTGCTTCCGGAGCGCACGGCCAAGCCCCGCCGACGTGGCGTCTCCCACGTCCTCGACAACGGCATGTCGGCGGCCGAGGCCGAGCTGCGGCTGGCATCCGCCGCCCCGAGCATCGATGTGTGGAAGTTCGGCTGGGGGACCGCCTACATCGATCCGGCGCTCGACGCCAAGCTCGAACTGCTGGCCGAGCACCAGGTGCTGGCCTGCACGGGCGGCACCCTGTTGGAGGTGTCGTGGCAGCAGGGCGTCGCGGACAGGTTCATGGACTGGGCCGAGTCGGTGGGGTTCCCGTGCATAGAGGTGTCGTGCGGCTCGGTGGCGATACCGCGCGACGAAAAGGACAAGATGATCAACACGGCGGCGTCCCGGTTCGTCGTCCTGTCGGAGATCGGGGTCAAGAATCCCGACGCGGCTCCGTCCGCCACGCAGTGGGGGGCCGACGCGCGCGCCGACCTGGAAGCGGGCGCACACTGGGTGGTGACCGAGGGACGCGAGAGCGGCACCGTCGGGCTGTACGACCCGGCCGGTGAGGTGCGTACGGAGATCGTGGACGTGGTCGTCTCGGCGGTGGGCTTGGAGGCCGTGCTGTTCGAAGCCCCGCGTCGCGCGCAGCAGGCGTGGCTCATCCGGCGCTACGGCGCGAACGTGAACCTGGGCAACATCCCGCCCGCCGACGCCCTGGCGGTGGAGACACTCCGCCTGGGGCTGCGCTCCGACACCATCGGAACGTTCCCTCCGAGCGGGGGGACCCCCGCAGGACTGGAGGAATCACGTTGATCCCGCATCAGTACCGCACCGTGGCGTTCACCGACGTCGGGGTGGATCTCGACGAGAGCTCCCTGCGGCGGTTCTTCCTCAGCCGGCAGGTATACCGCCGGACCCGGTTCGTCGTGGCCCGCAACGAGGACAGGCTCGCGCTGGTCGAGCTCACCAAGGCAGGAGAGGACGAGCTGTTCGTCGACGTCACCGCGGTGCGCGTGCTGGCGTCGCCGGACGAGACGGTCCTCGTCGACCGGCCCGACATCGACACCGCCATACCCAGCCAGCTGCTCCGCGCGGCGTCCGACCTCGCCGACGCCCCGCGCTGCGTGGTCGTCCGCGGCCGTTACGGGCACGTCAACTTCATCCTGGACGCCGCTCCACGCCGGGTGCACGTGCTCGACGTCGCGCCGCCCTGGCCGGCGAAGCTGGTGGACCAGGTGCGGCGCGTACTCGACACCGCCGAGGAGCTGCCCGCGACCGAGTGCGTGCCACAGGTCGTCGACCTGGAGGAGATGGCCGCCCACGAGCCCGCCGGCCACTACCTGCTCCCGTGCCGCGGGGGCGGCATCACGGTCCCCGGAGCCGAGGTCTCCTATCTCGACGAGGTGCCGCCCGAGGCCGACTGGTTGCTGCTCGGCTGCGCTCGCTCGCGTGCGATCCACGACCACTTCTATCCGGACCGGGCGTCGAGCGTGGAGCAGATCGACATCTGCCCGGCCGCCCTGGCGGCCACCATGCCGCTTCCGCCCGGCGAGGCCCGGCTCACCAAGTGCTGCCTGCTGGAGGAGCACATCGAGACCCGCGGCGACACGGTCGTGGTGCCCTGGGGGGCGTCGTTCACCCTGGTCTCGGCGGGGCTGGCGGCTGCCTCCGAGCTGGCCGAGGAGCTTCGCACGGCCGAGGAGCACCGCAAGGCCGAGGAAGGCCGTACGGACGAGGAGCACCGTACGGACGAGGAGTGGAGAGGGAACCGGACGTGAGCGCGCGCATCTCGGACTCGACGGCCTACTCGCACCTGTGGGGAACCGACGAGCTACGGCAGATCTTCGACGAGAAGGGCCGCCTGCAAGGATGGCTCGACGTGCTGGCCGCTCTGGCCCGGGCGCAGGCCGCGGAAGGCCTCATCCCCGCCGAGGCCGCCGAGACCATCACCGCCGAGCTGCTCGTCGACCGGCTCGACCTGGACCGGATCGCGCGCGGAACCCGCGAGACCGGGCACTCGACCCTGGGCCTGATCCACGAACTGCGCCGGGTGCTTCCCGAGCCGGCCCGCGAGCACGTCTACGTCGGGGCGACCGTCCAGGACGTCACCGACACCTGGACGTCGCTGGCGATGCGCGCGGTCGGCGGCATCGTCTGGCGGGACCTGCGCCGGATCGAGGACAGGCTCCTCGACCTGGCCGTGGCGCACCGCGAGACACCGATCGCGGGCCGGACCCACGGCCAGCCGGGAGCGCCGGCCACCTTCGGGTGGAAGGCGGCGTCCTGGGCGGACGAGATCCGGCGGCATCTCGACCGGCTGCGCGAAGGCGCCCCGCGCTGGCTCGTCGCCCAGCTCGGCGGCGGCATCGGCACCCTGGTCGCTTACGGCGACCGCGGGCTCGCCATCCGGGCTCGCTTCTGTGCCGAGCTCGGGCTGGCCGATCCGGTCATCTCCTGGTTGAGCGCCCGCGACCGGATCGCGGAGTTCGGCGGCGTGCTCGCCCTGGTCACCGGCACGCTGGCGCGGATCGGCGAAGAGGTCTACGAGCTGCAACGCCCGGAGATCGGGGAGCTGGGAGAGCCGCGACCTGACGGGGTGGTCGGCAGCATCACGATGCATCACAAGCGCAATCCCGAGGGCAGCGAGCACCTGGACACGCTCGCCCGCCTGGTCCGGGCCAACGCCGGGGTGCTGCTGGAGTCGGTCGTCAGCCAGCACGAACGCGACGGGCGGGCCTGGAAGGCCGAATGGGTCGCGCTGCCGGAGGTCTGCCTGCTGGCGGGCACGGCGCTCGCCCTCGCCGTCCGGCTCGTCGAGGGGCTCGAGGTGCACTCCGACCGGATGGCGGCGAACATGCGCGCCCACCTGGGCGGCACCCAGAATCCCTCCGACACCGGCGCCGCCACCGACATGGTGGACATGGTCGTGGCACGCGCCCGAAAGGCCAAGGCAGAGGAGTCGCCTTCATGGCCGTGACACCAGACCGCCAGGGCACTCAGGGCACTCAGGACTCTTCGGGCACTCAGGGCACTCAGGGCACTCAGGACTCTCCGGGAACTCAGGACTCTCCGGGAACTCAGGACTCTCCGGGAACTCAGGACTCTCCGGGAACTCAGGACTCTCCGGGAACCCGGGGTACATCGGGGACCCGGGGAACGCCGCCTCCTCGCGCCGAGCTGGCCGTGCTGCCCACGCCCCTTCGGGAGGCTCCCCGGCTGGCGGAGACGCTGGGCGTACGCGGTCGGATGTTGCTGAAGCGCGACGACCTGACCGGCTTCGCGGTCGCCGGCAACAAGGCGCGCCAACTGGAGATGCTGATCGCGGCCGCCCGCGAGTCCCGTGCGAGCGTTCTGGTGACCGGCGGGACGCCCGGTTCGAACTTCTGCCAGGCCGCGGCGGCGGCCGCCGCCTGGGCGGGCCTGCGCTGCGTCCTGGTCTACGCCGGATCGCCCTCCCGGATCTCGCACCCCAACCTGGTGGCGGCCACCCACTGGGGCGCGGAGATCCGGTGGACCCACGACCCGGACCGCGCCTTCGTCGACGTCGCGATCGAGAGGGCGGCCGCCGAGCTGACCCTGGACGGCCACGTGCCCTACACCGTGCCGCGTGGCGGCGCGACCCCGCTCGGCGCGACCGGGTTCCACCTGGCCGCCCTGGAGCTCGCCGCCCAGCTCGACGGCCCGGCCGTGGTCGTCGTGGCGACCGGGTCCGGCGGGACGCAGGCCGGCCTGGTGTCCGGGGCCGTGGCCCTGGGACGCGACCTGCTGATACGAGGAGCCTCGGTCAGCCGCCCGCCGGACGAGGCCGCCCGGCGGGTTCTCGAGCTCGCCGGAGGCTGCGCCCGGCTGATGGGCACCGACATCCCGCACGCGGCGGATGTCGTCGTCGACGACGCCCGCGGCCCCGGGCACGCGCGGGCCTCCGAGGAGGGCGAGCGCGCCGCGCGGCTCGCGCTGCGCGCCTCGGGAACGGTGCTCGACCCGGTGTACACCGCCAAAGCGCTGGGCGCCCTCCCGCGAATCCTCGGGGAACGGCGCCATGACCCCGACCTGACCACAGTTTTCTGGCACACCGGCGGCCTGCTCGACGCCGTCGCCGGATGGGAGACACGATGATCGACGACGGACTGCCGTCCGCGCCTTCGGCGCACCACCGGGGCGGGCTCGACCGGCTGGGGCCACCGGTGGGCGGCCCGGCCCAGGAGCTGATCGACAGCGGGTTCGCGCTGGAGAACGCCGACTCGCCGCTGTTGCACGCCGGCCTCAACCTCGCCGACATCGCGCACCTCGTCGATCTGCACGAGCGGGGGGTGATCCCCTACACCGCCGCCGAGCAGCTCATGCGGGTGCTGCTCAGGGCGGTGCGGACGTCGGCCGAGGACTTCCCCTACGACCCGGCGTTCGGCGAGCCGTACAACTCCCGGGAGCGCTACTTCACCGCCCAGATCGGCGACGACGCCGGCTGGCTGCACGCGGGCCGGCCGCGGCGCGAGGCCGTCCGCATCGCCCTGCGCCTGTACGTGCGCAGCATCCTGGAGGACCTGGTCGAGGCGTCGGCGGAGCTCGCGCAGGCCATCGCGGCGGTCGCGGCCGACAACACCAGGACGTGGCTGCCCGACCAGACCTACCTGCAGCACGCGCAGCCCTCGACGTTCGGCCACTACCTGGTCAGTTTCGCCTACCCGATCCTGCGCGACGCCGAGCGGCTCATGGACGCCTTCGCCTGGGTCAACACCAGCCCGGGCGGGGCGGGTTGCGTCAACGGGAGCCGGCTGCTGGCCGACCGGAGCCGGGTCGCGGACCTGCTCGGCTTCAAGGGCTTCATCCAGCACACCCGCGACGCCATGTGGCAGATCGACGGGCTCATCGCGGCACTGTCGCACGCCTCCAGCCTGCTGACCACGCAGAGCAAGCTGGCCGAGGACCTGGAGATCTGGGCGAGCAACGAGTTCGACTACATCACCATCGCCGACGGGTTCAGCCGCTCCAGCGTTCTCATGCCGCAGAAGCGCAACCCGTACGCGCTGTCCATCATCCGCGGCGCCTCCGGCACGCTGATCGGTCGGCTCACCGGATTCCTCGCCGTCAGCAAGAGCCCGTCGGCGCGCAGCGACAACCTGATCTACGCGTACGGCGAGATCCCTCGCGCGCTGGACCTGGCCCTGCGCACGACCCGGTTGACCAGCGGGGTCATCCGCAGCATGACGGTGAACGCCGACCGGATGTGGGAGGCCCTGGAGTCCGGCTTCAGCCAGGCCACGGACCTCGCGGAGTTCGTCATGCAGACCTGCCACGTGGACTACCGGACCGCCTACCAGGTGGTGGGCATCGCCGTGCGCGAGGCGAGCCGGGAAGGGTTGCGCGGCATCGATCTCGACGCGAACCGGCTGGAGTCCGCGGCCCAGCAGTACGCCGGGATCTCGCTCGGGTTGGAGGGCCGGGACCTCACCGAGATCCTCGACCCGCGGCACATCGTGGAGACGCGAACGCTGGCCGGCGGGGCGGCGCCATCCGTCGTCGAGGCGATGGCCGCCGACTGCGTCAACGAGGCGGCCTCGCTGCTGAGCCGTGCGCGAGCCGAGCGCGGCGCCTTCGAACAGGCCGAGGCCGCGCTGGTCGCGATGGCGGAGAACTTCATCAAGGGGGACCCCGTAGAGGGGAACGACACCAAGGGAGACAACGATGACCACAACTGACACCACCATCCCGGTGCGCCTTCCACGGGAGGTGAACGTCGTCAACATCGGCCTCCCTCTGTTCGCCGAGGCGATCGCGGAGCAGAAGCGCCCGGTGATCCAGGTGGACTGGCGGATTCCCGGTGGCGGGGACACCACGGTGGTCGCCGCCCTCCGCCGCCTGTACGGCCCGCACACCGCGAAGATCGACGCCGCCAACAAGGAGGTCTTCCGGCGGCTGGACCGGGGCGCGCCCCAGCTGGTCGCGGTGCGGACCGCCGCCGACGTGATCCCGATCCTGGCCGAGGGCCGGGTCCTGCTCCACTGCGGGCCGCGCATCGCGATCGAGGACACGGTGGACCCGCTTCGCCGTTCGATGCGTGCCGCCGTCTGCGCCGAGGGGTGGGCGCGCAGCCCGGAGGAGGCCGACGAGCTGCTTCGCGACGGCTCCGTACGGCTGGAGCCGGCCAACGCGCATGGCGTGGTGGTGCCGATGGCGACGGCGATGGGGCCGCGGACGCCCGTCTGGGCCGTCGAGCTCGCCGACGCCGGCATCACCACCTACGCCCCGATCGGCCAGGGACCGGGCGACGTCGCATGGTTCGGCCGCGACACACCCGGGGCGATCGCCCGCCTGGTGCTGCTGCGGGAGGCGGTCGGCCCGGTGCTGGCCGCCGCGGTGGCCGAGGCCGGGCCGGTCGATGTGATGTCGCTGGCGGCGCAGGCGGTCGCCATGGGCGACGACGTCCACGTCCGGACACAGGCCGCGACCAACCTGCTGCTGCGCAACCTGCTGCCCGCGCTGGTGGCGGGGGACCATCCCCGCCGGACCGAGGTGGCGACCTTCCTCTCGGGCAACCACCTGCTGTTCCTCACCTTGGCCATGGCCTCCGCGCGGGCTCTGACCGGCTGGGCCGCCGAGGTCGAGGACAGCTCGATCGTGACCGGCATGGCGCGTAATGGGACCGGCTTCGCCGCCTGGCTGGCCGGGCCGTCCGCCGATTGGCACGTCGCGCCCGCGCCGATGGTGGAGCGGGCGCTCTACCAGCCCGGCCGGAGCGAGGCGGATGCCGCCCCGGACATCGGGGACAGCTCGGTGCTGGAGCTCGTCGGCCTCGGCGGCGCGGCGGCGGCCGGCTCGCCGGCGGTGGCTCAGATCGTCGGCGGGACGATGGCGGCCGCCGCCGAGCTGACCGGACAGCTCGACCAGGTGTGCGTGGGCAACTCGAGCCGATTCATGATTCCCGTGTGGGGGATGAAGGGCTCACCGGTGGGCGTCGACGTGCGCAAGGTCGTCGAGCTGGGGATCACCCCGCAGGTGACGACGGGGATCCTGCACAACGCCGACGGCAGCGGTCAGGTCGGTGCCGGAGTGGCCACGGCGCCGGTGCAGCCGTTCGTGGAGGCGTTGATGGCGCTGGACGCGAGACTGGGCGGCGAGGCCTGACCAGGTGGCGAGGCGTTCTCCGGGCGGAGCACGCCTCGCCACCTGTCCTTGCGGCCCGTGCCCGAGTCCCGTGCCCGGGTCCGGTCGCCTGCCCCGGCCGTCAGGCGCAGACGTCGGCCTGCCGTACGTCGATCCTGGGCACGTGTGCCAGCGTGTTGGAGACGTAGCAGACCCGCGAGGCCGGGGCGAGCAGCGGTTCCAGCTCCTCGATCGGGAGGCTGGTGCTCACGGTCAGCCTGATCTCCTTGAAGCGCGGGCCGTCGTACTCTCCGACGGCCGAGACCGACAGGTCGGGCAGTTCGACCCCGCGTTTGCGCGCGGACCATGCCAGCGCCAGCGCGTAGCAGGACGCGAGCGATCCGAGGAAGTACTCGGTCGGCATCGGTCCGGTGAAGGTCCCGCCGATGTCCTCGGGCTCGTCCACCGCGAACGAGAACGGTCCGGCCGTGACGGTCGCCCGCCAGCCGCCCTCCCACTGCGCGACGACTTCGTTCGAGGCTCCCGACCTGGCCAATCTTGCTCCCTTCCGCGCACCGGCCGACCAGCTCTCCCGAGGACAGGCCACGGGCCCCGGGGCGTAACCCCAGGACCCGTGGCCTCTCCTAGTCAGCTGTATAGACGGTTGAAGTTGTCGTAGAAGACGAGATCCGCCAACTCACCGTCGCCGACGGCCTCGATCATGCGGTGATACTCACCCGCGAAGTCGCCCCACGGCAGGTCGGAGGCGAACAGCACGCGGTCGCCGCCGATCCCGCGCCGCTCGATCTCGGTGGCGAGCCAGTACGGCGCGAAGCCGACGGACCAGGTCAGGTCCGTGTAGACCTTCTTGCCGGCCTCGATCCAGTCGAAGAACCGCGTTCCGATGAGCTTGATGTGACCGCTCACACCTCCACCGAAGTGGACCAGATGGATCGGCGTCTCGTCGGCGTACCGATCCACCAGCTGGCCGACCTTGTCGATGTCCGAGGCCGCACCCGGTGAGGTGTGCACATGGACGATGAGGTCGTTGGCCTTGGCGGCGGCGAAGATCTTGTCCAGCTGGACCTGACAGGCGGGATCCTCCGCGGACCCGCCGAGCAGGAAGCTGATCTTGAGAGCCTTCACCCCGGTCTCGCCGACGAGTGTCAGCGCCTTCTCGGTGAGCTCCGCGTCCTGTGGTCGCGGAGACGCCCACACGGCGGCGCGGAGCCGGTCGTCCCTGGCGGCCGCCTCGACGACGAGCTCGTTGAGCGCGAACGAGTGGCTCGGGTCGGGAACCCCGTAGTTGGGGATCACGAGAGCTCGCTCGGTGCCCTCCGCGTCCAGGTCGGCGATCAGTTCGTCGATGGTGGCACGAGCCTTCACATCCGGGTTGACGGGCGGCCCACCGTAGAACGGGAAGGCGGGCAGAACCCCGATATGCCGGTGGGCGTCGGCGTGCCGTGACGGTGCTTTGCTCATTACATGGTCCAAGTGTTGAGCTGGAAGTGGCCCTCCCTCCACGCAGTCAGCGCGGAGTCGAGGACGTCGAGCGGGTTGAACGCCTTGACGCCCGGGATGAGGTCGTCCTCTCGCATGCCGTACAGCGCGCCCATGGCGAACCGGCAGGCGTAGATGGTGGCGCCCTCGTCCATGAGGACCTTGAGCTGCTTGTTGACCGACAGGTTCCCCGGGAAGCCCTCGGTGCCGACCGCGGGGTAACCGCGACCGGCGGCGGCGAGAAGTACGGCGGGTCCGTAGAGAACGATGGTCAGCTTGAATCCCTTGCGCTGCAGGCGCGTGGAGGTCATCAGGTTGACGAGGGAGACGGACCCTTCGAACGGTACCGAGTGGATGAAGACGGTCGCCTTCTCGCCCTCGTTGGCCCGAATATCGTCGAAAACCTTCTCGCTGGTGTCCCAGAGAACGTCGCCGGTCTCGGGAGTCGCGACGGTTACCGTCTTGGTGGACATGTCACTCCTTTGTGAGTACTACTCGCTCGCTCTATAGCTGGCGGCCCGTATCTGTCAGATCGCGGGCCCTTGTGATGGTGGTTGTGGCTTCCAGGGCTTCTGATGGCTGCCCGGCATGCGCGCGATGACCGCGGTGCGCAGCTTCAGGGGCAGCCGGTGGAAGACCGGCACGTAGACGCGGCGCCAGAAGATCTCGGCGCCACGGGGCGGCAGGGGCCGGGGGGTGCCCAGGCGCTTGGCCACCTTGTCCTGCGCGTCGATCATCAGGTAGTGCTCAGACGTCTGGCGCACCCAGCGAGTCAGTCCCATCTCAACCCGCCAGGTTCGCGAGAGCGTTCTGTGCCGCGAGCGAGATGGGCTCGTTGAGCGCCCCGATCGGCGGGCTGTAGACGTTCTCCATCGTCGCCAGGTCGTTGAGCGTGATCCCGGTGCGTACGGCCATGGCGAGGAAGTCGGCACGTTCCTTGATGCCCTCACCGCCGACGAGCTGGGCTCCGATCAGTCGGAGATGCTCGGGCTCGGCCAGGAGCTTGACCTTCACCGGCTTCACATCGGGGTAGTAGCGCGCCCGGGAGATGCCCTGCGCGTTGCCCACGACGAAGGGGATGCCGAGGGCGGTCGCCAGCGTCTCGCTGAAGGACACCCCGCCGATCATCCACTTGCCGGCCACCATGCCCCAGGGCACGTACACGGCCTGGTATTCGCGGGTGCCACCCGCGGCGTTCACTCCGGCGACCTTGCCCTGGGCGTAGGCGTGGCTGCCGGAAAGCCCCTGGATCGGCACGTTCGAGACGCCGTGCGGGATCTCGGTGCAGTCGCCCGCCGCGAACACGTCGCTCACCGACGTGCGCATCCGCCCGTCGACGATGAGGCCGCCGCTCATGCCCGTCTTGATGCCCACGGAGGTGGCGAGCGCGGTGTTGGGGACCTTCTTCGTGGCGACCACCGCGAGGTCCGCCTTGATGTTCCCCTCCGACGTGGCCACCTCACGCAGCTGGCCGCCCTCGCCGATGAAGCCGGTGACCTTGGTGTTGAAGTGGAGCTTGGC
The DNA here is from genome assembly GCF_040649575.1 of Nonomuraea sp. NPDC048916. NCBI lineage: Bacteria > Bacillati > Actinomycetota > Actinomycetes > Streptosporangiales > Streptosporangiaceae > Nonomuraea > Nonomuraea sp. NPDC048916. The sequence continues at coordinate 8,319 of NZ_JBEZFS010000007.1, read as the reverse complement.
CCCCATCTCGACCCAGGAGTCCTCGACCGGCTTCATGATGTCGGGGTCGGTCGCGGACGACATGGCCCAGGGGGCGGGGTCGACCAGGTGGGTCTCGATGCCGCGGTGGGCGAGCGCGGTGACCATCTCGGCGCCCAGCGGCGTCGCCTCGTCGACGACCGCGGCCTTCACCGTGTCGAGGACCTTGTCCCACTCCATCGCCCGGCGGATGTTCTTGACGTAGTAGATGCCGCCGAGGTCGCCGTTCGGCACGTTCGGGTCGGCGTAGTCGAATCCGGTCGCGATCACCAGGGAGTCGTAGCGCTCGACGGTCCCGTCCGTCGTGGTCACCGTCTTGGCCTTCACGTCGATGCTGGCGACGGTCGTCTCGTAGCGGATGTCGATGCCCTGGTCGACGTACTGCTGCTTGGTCGCCATGAACAGCGACTCGAAGCTGGCGATCTCGCGACCGTGGACGTAAGGGATCCCGCACGGGCTGTAGGCGGCGTCCTCGTATCCGGTGAAGACGATGACCTCAGCGCGTGGATCGGTGCCCTTCGCGGCACCTGCGGCACCCATGCCTGCGGCTCCACCGCCTATAACTACGATTCGCCTGGACATCTCGGCTCGATCTCCCTCGGGGCATCTAACGCGCGTTGAGCATGCTCAAATTTCTATTCACCATACTTGACGTACTCGTGAGGTACCGTCAAGGTGTGTACAAGGGCAGGTGCGAAACGCGAGGGACGCGTAAATTCATCGGAGGAGCTGAGTGATCGCGCGAGTGGCCGAAGTCGTGTCCGGCATCGGGCCCAAGATCAAAGCGCTCCGCAAGCAGAACGGCTACTCGCTTCAATCGCTCGCGGAGCGTGCTGATGTGTCCGCTGCCACGATCCACAAGATCGAGCAGTCCGACATGGTCCCCACCATCACGACTCTGCTCAAGATAGCCGCGGCTTTCGAGCTCCCCGTGTCGTACTTCGTCGAGGACGACGACGACCATCTGCCGACGGTTCACACCTCGTCCACCAACAGGCGCCCGATCTACACCTCGCACGCGGGGCTCGATCTGGCCGGGATCACCGGCCCGTACGGCGACTTCCTGATCGCGGCGGCCGTCGCGACGGTGCTGCCGGGCGCGAGCAGCGGTAGCAAGCCGATGGGCCACCCCGGCGAGGAGCTGCTCTACGTGATGTCGGGCAGCATGGTGTTCACGGTCGCCGACACGATCTATCCGCTCAGCGCCGGGGACACCCTGCACTTCCGCACCCAGCAGCCGCACTCCTGGCGCAATCCGGGCGAGGAAGACTGCGTGGCGATCTGGATGGCGCTCCGCCCGCAGCAGTGAGCCCTTCCGGAGCTCCGCCACGGATAGATGCGTTCGACCTGGCCCGCTGACGCCTCAGCGGCATCGGCGGGACGGGACGGCCTCCTCGCCCGGCGTGGGGGAGGCCACTCGCCGCAGTGGCCTCCCCAAAGGTGTCCCGTCAGGATTTCGACTTCTCGATCGAGATGCGCTTGCCCTTCTTACTCTTCTCGGAGAGCTTCATGCTGATCTCGAGGACTCCCTTGTCGTAGACGGCCTTGACGTCGTTCTCGTCGGCGCCCGCGGGCAGCGACACCGATCGGGTGAACGAGCCGTAGCGGAACTCGGTGCGGTGCTCCTCGGTCTCCTTCTCCTGACGTTCGCCGTGGATGGTGAGGATCCCGTCCTTGACGGTGACCTCGATGTCCTTGTCGGGGTCGATCCCGGGCAGCTCCGCGCGGAGCACGTACCTGTCGCCCTGGATGCAGTCCTCGATCCGGAGCGGGTGTCCGGCCGTCTGGCGAAGGCCCGCGAACGGGGCCTCCATCCAGTCGAGGATCTCGGGAAGCAGGCTCCGCGGTTCCTGGCGTGCTAGCTTGCCCATCGGCACCTCCTGGCTATCCGTTTTGTTCCTTTTGTCGCTTCTGCCCAGGATCCGGAAGAACATCCGCGCATCGCCGCCGATCCCACGGGAGTGACCGCCGGCCTGTGGCAGGCCGGCGGGCACATCGGCGCCGCCACCGCGAACGAGCCGGACGGACCCGGCCACCTAGGCGGCCGTCAGAACGTTTCGACCGCCCTGACCTGCGGAAGGAGCGACATGGGAGCTTGATCGCGGGCATGTGAGCGAGGAGGCTTATGCAGACCTTTCTCCCCTATCCGGACTTCGCGCTGACCGCTCAGGTCCTCGACCCGCTGCGGCTCGGCAAGCAGCGAGTGGAGGCCCTGCAGATCCTGCGGGCGCTCACCGTTCCCGGCTACGGCTGGCGACACCACCCGGCGGTGCGGATGTGGGCGGGCTACGAGGAGGCCCTGGTGCGCTACGGCTTCGAGGTGTGCCACCACTGGTGCTCCACCGGCCGCACCGACACCTGCGCCGATACGCTGGCGCGGGAGCTGGCCCAGCACTGCGGCAGGGCGAGCGTCCGCACCCAGCCGCAGCTCGAAGAGGCCGGCGAGCTGCCACCCTGGCTCGGCGACGACGGCCTGCACCGCAGCCACCGCTCCGCCCTCCTGCGCAAGGCCCCCGACTTCTACGGCCCCATCTTCGGCCCCGAGCCGGACGACCTCGACTACGTCTGGCCCTCCTCGGACCGCCCGCCCGCCTGCCTGCCCGGCGGCTTCGCCTAGAGCATCCGGTCTCCGGTCCTTTCGCCTAGAGCATCCGGTCTCCGATCCACCCGTCCGCCGCGCACCCCGGCGGGACGGCGAACACCGCCGAGCCGACCGTGGTGACCCACTCGTTGAGCAGATCACCCTCCGCCAGCCTGCGCTGCACGGGGACGAACTGGCGACCGATGTCCGCCTGGTAGGAGGCGAAGATCAGCCCGGAGTCGGACGTGCCGTCCGCGGTCAATCCCTCGTCGTAGTTGTACGGCCGGCGCAGGATGCGCAGCCCGGGATCCTCCGTACGAGCCCGCCGGATGTGGGCGTACTCCGAGATGACCGGGAAGCCGAGCCGGTTGAGCCGGGCGAAGTCGGGCTCGTCATGCTCGGCCCGGCCCGTCAGCGGGGCGCCCGTGTCCAGGCGGCGGCCGATCGTGAACTCCCTCGCCACCCGGTCGGCGGCGTCCCATGACTCCAGGTTCATCCGGATACGGCGCAGCACCAGCGTCGTCCCGCCGCGCAACCACGCGGGACCGTCGCTGATCCACACGGCCCGGTCGAGGTCCGCGGGGTTGACCGTGCCGTCCAACTGGCCCATCAGGTTGCGCTGCGTGGTGCCGGGCGCCTGCGCGTGGGCGCTGCGCCGGAAGCCGCGCTGCGTCCAGCGGACCCGGGTGAAGGACCGCGCGTCCTTGACGATCATCCGCAGCGCGTGGGCGACCGTGATCGGGTCGTCGGCGCAGATCTGCACCAGCAGGTCGCCGCCGCTCCACCGCTCGTCCAGCTCGTCGGTGGTGAACGACGGCAGCGGCGCCAGAGGTGACGGCACCTTCGCGGCGGCGAACAGCCCCGGGCCGAACCCGAACGTGACGGTCAGCCGGGCAGGGGCCGTGGCCAGCTCGGGTTCGGTGTCGGCGAGGGCCGGCCGCCCCTGGGTGAGGCGGCGGGCGTCGTCGGTCAGCAGTTGCATCAGCCGTACGACCGCCTCCCTGCCGGTGCCCGGCCGCAGGTCGAACCCGACGAACACGGCGTGCGCCTGCGGGGTCGTGGCGATCCCGGCCTGGTGAACACCGTCAAACGGCTCGACGGCCGACGCGCTGACGGTCGCGGCGTTGACGCCCGAACCGGCCGACCCGCCCGACGCGCCTGGGGCGTCCGGGGCGGACCGCCCGGTGGCCGGGACGCCGCCGGCCGGTCCGGCGTCCCGAGCCGCCGCGGCCAGAGCGGTCACGGCGGCGCCGCCGGTGACGGCCGCGCCGCCGGCCAGCAGCCTCCGCCGGCTGATTCCGGCCGCCATCAGTGATCCATGCCCTGGTGGTAGTCCTCCTTGCCCCCGGCGAAGTCCTTGCCGACGGCGGTGAACTCCAGCGGCTTCCCGTCCTTGACCGTGAGCGTGAACGGAATGCGCGCGCCCGGCTTCACCTCTTCGGTGACGCCCATCAGCATGATGTGGTCACCACCGGGTTCGAGCTGGTGGGTGCCGTGGGCGGGGATGACGAAGCCACCCTTCTTGGCCCGCATGACCATCTTGCCGCCGGACTCCACGACCTCATGCAGCTCGACCGTGGGCGACAACGGCGAACCGGCCGAGACGACCGTCACCTCGGCGTCGGAGTCGTTGACCAGGACCCCGAACGCGGCCGTCATCCCCTCCTTGGTGGTCTTCACCCAGGGGTCGGTGATGGACAGCCCGGCGCCCGCCGGGGCGGCGGCCTGAGCCGGAGCGGTGGCCTGAACCGGCGCGTCGGCGGCCGGTGAGGAAACGGCGCCGCCCTGCTGGGCCCCGCACGCGGTCAGGGCAAACAGGCAGGCGAACGCCAGGACATGACGAGAGAACACGGGAAAGGCCTTTCTCCACCCGGTACGGCAGGCCGCGCCGGGCGTGGTGGTCGAAATGACGAATTGTCAGAGGGAATCGACGACCACCGGCGGACCTCGCCGGCTCACCACATGCCGCAGCACGGCCGAGCGGAGCACCGGCGGCTCGGCCGTACAGGGAGAGAGGAAGGGAGTCCACGGGACGGGCAGGAACACGGCCAGCAGGCGTATGGCCAGCCGGCGCAGCAGCGCCCAGAACAGGGCCTCGCCGCGCGCCAGCCACAGGGCGGTCAGCCCGATCGCCCACCCGTGCGCGACCAGCATGCCGAGCCCCGGCACCAGCCCCGAATGTGCGTGGACCGCGACCGGCGACCCGTCGCCGGTGACCGAGAAGACGACGTGCATGACGGCCTGCAGCGCGCCGAGCACCGGCAGGATCGACCGCAACGTGCGCTCGCGCCCGGACAGCGGATAGGCCACCGCGAACCCCAGCCCGAGCGCGCCGGCCATCGCGGGAGGCGCGACGTCGCCCCCGCCGAAGGTGTGCGCCGCCACGCCCAGCCCGAGGCACACCACGGCGAAGGCCGAGGTGCGCGCGAGGCGGAAGGGCAGCGAGGCGGACATCTCGCGGCCATCATGGCACGTAGAAGGCCCGCCCCCCGATCGGCCCACCTGCGAAGACCGGCCCTGACGAGATCGGCCGGCTACTTCCATCCCTTTCCCGGACGACCAAGACGGGCAGTGCGAGTCACGGCATAATGACCCCCAATGCCGAAATTTCGTGACCTGTCGACGTATGCCGCGACCATCGCCCCGGTCATCAACGCGGTGCACATCAACGTCCACGCCTCGGCGAGCACCGGGGCCGACGGCCTGCTCATGGACCTGCGCTACAGGCTCCCGCTCGGCCCCCTGACCCGCGGCTCGCTCGCCGCCGTCTACCGGTACGGCAACGCCGCCGAGCTGGACGCCGAGATCAGCGACCACCTGCGCCAGGGCACCCTGATCGAGGACGGCGAAGGCGCCCTGCGCCCCACGCCCGCCGCGCTCGCCGCCATCGACGGCCTCTACGCCGCCCACGCCGCCGCCACCCGGCGCATCTGGACGACCCACGACCTGGAGACGCTCGCCGCTCTCGCGGGCAGGATCCTCGACGCCGCCGAACCCGACCCGGGCGGCGCCTTCGCGGTCATGACCCCGCCGTACGAGCCGGAGGGCACCCCCGCGGGCGTGCTGCTGTTCAACCGCCTCGCCGCGCTCCGCTACCACCGGGCCGACGCCCACGCCGCCGCCTGGCACGCGGCCGGACTCACGGTCGCCGGGATCGTCGATCTCAGCGCCGGCCCGCTGCGCGACCGGATAGAGGACGACACCAACCGCCGGGCCGCGCAGCCGTACCACGCACTCGACGACCAGGAGCTCAAGGTGCTGTTCGAGGGCCTGCTGGCGCTGGCGTGAAACGAGGCGTAACACGGCGGGCACCGCACCGCGATGCCCCTTTTGTGAAGAGCCCGGGAGTTCGCAAAGTGCCACCTCCAGGTAACCGGCGGCCGGGCGCACTATGGTCGAGTACCTCTCCAAGGAGGCGCCGTGGATCATGAGCTGCCCGGCGGAGCGAGGCTGATCGTCGGGGTGGACGAGACTCCCGCCTCACGCTGGGCCCTGGCCTGGGCCATCGGCGCCGCCAGGCTGCACCGGATGGCCCTCGTCGCCGTGCACGTGAGCCGGGCGCCGGTGCATCCGTTCCCCGAAGCGCTGCCCGTGCAGAACACGATCAGGGCCGGCGAGGAGGCCAGGTGCGCCGAGCTGGTCGCGACCGTGTTCGACGACGTGGCCGGCGGGATGCCCGAAGACCTCACGACGTTCGTGGTCGGCAGGGTCGGCGACCCCGGCTACCACCTCGTCGACCTGGCCCGCGAGGGCGACCTGCTGGTGCTCGGCCGCAGCCGGCGGGGCCTGCTCAGCCGGATGTTCCTGCCTTCGACCAGCATGTACTGCGCGCGCCACGCGAAGACCACGGTGGTCATCGTGCAGCAGCCCTCGCCCCCCGACGAGCCCGAGCTGTCGGGAGAGCGGGCCAGGCGGTTCTGGAGCCGACGACACCTCTAGCGACTGCCCGAGCAGCGAGACGGGCGCAGAGGCGCAGGCCCCCGACCGACGGCACCAGAGCCGGGTTCGACCCGGGCCGCCTTGTTTGGCATGATCCAAATGTTGTCCAAGATAGGACGGGTCATAGCCGTTCCCACCAGGGACAGCCTGGTTCAACATCGCACATCCGATACATCTGGTTCGTGCGCAACACAGGACCGCAGCCATCCCTTGCTAGGCTGCTGTCAACCGTTGGGTCTCACCCCGGCAGGTGAGACCGTCGAAGAAGTGGGGTCACACCGTGAAGAAGCTGCTTGTTCTGGCGCTGATCGCCCTTGGGGGGCTGCTGATCTGGCGCAAAGTGCAGGCCGACCGCGCCGAGCTCGATCTCTGGACCGAGGCCACCGGCAGCGAGAACTAACCGACCTGGCGAGGCGATGAGTGACGTCGTCCCCATCAAACTGGCGTGCCTGGACCTGGCCGGCACAACAGTCGGTGACATCGCCATGGTCGAGCGTGCCTTCGCCGAGGCGATAGCCACCCAGGGCATAGTCCCCGGGACCGGAGCGTACGCGCGAGCCATGGTTCACGTGCACCGGTCCCGGGGTTGCCCCAAGATAGATGTCTTCCGGGGGATCTTCCCCGACAACGAGGCCCAGGCCCAGGCGGCCAACCTCACGTTCGAGCGATCCTACGAGGGCGCCCTCGAACGGGCAGGGCTCATCCCCATGCCCGGCGTGCTCGAAGTCCTCGAAAAACTCCGCGGCTCCGGCGTCAAACTCGCCGTCATCACCGGCTTCAGCCGCGCCACCCTGAGCCGCGTCCTGAGCGTCCTCAGCTGGGACGACAGGATCGACCTGGCCATCTGTCCCGAAGACGCAGGCGGCCGCGGCCGCCCCTGGCCCGACATGATCCTGCACGCCGTCCTCCAACTCGGCATCGACGACGTACGCCAGGTAGCCGTCGTGGGCGACTCCGAAAGCGACATGCTCAGCGGCCGACGAGCCGGCGCCTCCGTCGTGGTCGGCGTCATGACCGGCGTCCACAGCCGCGAACGCCTCCAGAAGGGCGGCGCCACCCACATACTCGACTCGATCGCCGACTTCCCCGGCCTGATCCTCAGCGACGACCTGGGCCCGCACCACATACCGGCCCCAGCCCGGTAAGCTATCTTCGTCGAAGGGGCCTTAGCTCAGCTGGCAGAGCGCCTGCTTTGCAAGCAGGATGTCAGCGGTTCGAATCCGCTAGGCTCCACCTCGAAAAACGCCCCGCTACCGATCACGGTGCGGGGCGTTCGGGCCATTAACGGGCCATTAGCCTGCGGGGGCCGCTCTTGAGCTGCCGTCGTCATCTCGCTTCTCACGCTTGGCCTGCTCTGCCTCCGCCAAGACGTTCGCCGCGCCCTCCACATCATCGACCGGATGGCGCTTCTCCGCGTTCTGCCAGGAGTAGTACGCGCCGCCGTAACCGACGAACACCCACACCGGCATGCCCGGCTCAGGCCGGTGCACCATCAGCGCGCTGTTGTTGTCCCGCAGCTCGGCGTTGACGCCCAGACTCACGAGCCGGTCACGCAGCCGGACCAGGGCGTCCGCTTCCTCCTGCGGCACACGGCCGGCCATGGCGGCGAGCATGATCGAATTCATTTCTTATAGATGATCTAAGGAGATTATGGGTTTCTGGACCCATGGAATTACATTCTGTGAGATCATGAATGCATGGCGTTAAAGGGGCGGCGGGCCACGTTCGAGGAGCGACTGCACGCTGTGCACATGCTGGAACAGGGAGAGTCGGCCGACAAT